>JAISKG010000157.1 GCA_031261015.1 Dysgonamonadaceae bacterium
CGGACGATCCGGCCACGATGGCAAGTGCACCACGGAATCGACCGTCCATTTTCCGTCGAAAACCGGCGGAAGCAGATAAGGGTTCAATTTCTGTGCAAAAAGCGATTGCACAGAAAGAGCAAGAAGAAAAATGAAAAAGGGCAGGATCCAAGCGATCCGATTTTTTTGTTTCATAGAATCGAACAGTTACTTTTTAGATTTCGAAGTTAGATATTAATTTTGTTATTGCAAGAGAATCCTGTACTTTTGTAGCAATTTTAAAACAATTTAGTTTTTCATGCCGAAAATTTCAACGCGCGGGGTAGAAATTCCCGCCTCTCCCATACGAAAATTAGCGCCATTATCCGACTCAGCCAAAGCTCGCGGACTGACGGTTTACCATCTCAATATTGGGCAACCGGATATTCCAACGCCGGAAGAAGGCTTGCGAGCCATCCGCAATTTGGATCGTAAAATATTGGAATACAGTCCCAGCGACGGCTTCCGGAGTTTTCGCGAAAAATTAGTCAGTTATTATTCCAAATTCAAAATTAACGTAAGCGCCGACGATATAATTATTACTACCGGTGGCTCGGAAGCTGTGCTTTTCGCCTTCATGGCTTGTCTCAATCCCGGCGACGAAATCATTGTGCCTGAGCCTGCTTACGCTAATTACATGGCTTTTGCGATTTCGGCGGGAGCGGTGATTCGCACGATTGCCTCCGGCATCGAAGACGGGTTTGCTTTGCCGCCCATCGAAAAGTTCGAGGCTTTGATCAACAAGCGCACCAAAGGCATTTTGATTTGCAATCCCAACAATCCGACCGGATATTTATATTCCCGTGCCGAAATGAACCGTATTCGCGACTTGGTAAAAAAGTACGATTTGTACTTGTTTTCCGATGAAGTGTATCGCGAATTTATTTATACCGGTTCGCCTTACGTTAGCGCGATGCATTTGGTCGGGATTGAAGAAAATGTTGTTTTAATTGATTCCGTATCCAAACGATATAGCGAATGCGGCATTCGTGAAGGAATGTTGATTACCCGCAACAAAGAACTACGTAAAACGGTGATGAAATTTTGTCAAGCGCGGCTCAGTCCGCCGTTGCTGGGACAAATCGTGGCAGAAGCTTCGCTCGACGTTTCCGATGAATACATGCAGGAAGTATATGAAGAATATTTAGACCGGCGCAATTATGTAGTCGATAGTTTAAATAAAATCCCCGGCGTTTATTCGCCGATTCCGATGGGTGCATTTTATACCATCGCGCGCTTACCGGTGGACGATGCCGATGCTTTCTGCGAGTGGTGTTTATCCGATTTTGAGTACGAAGGGCAAACGGTTTTTATGGCTCCCGGATCAGGGTTTTATACCGGTCAAGGTTTGGGAAAAAACGAAGTGCGTATCGCCTACGTATTGAAAAAAGAAGATTTGCAAAAAGCAATGGTCGTGTTAACCAAAGCTTTAGAAGAATATAACAAACGATGAATTACGAATTTTTCATAGCTAAACGCATGTATCGCGATAAAAACGGCGAGCGCAAAATTTCGCTGCCTGCCATTCGCATTGCGATCGTCAGCATTGCTTTAGGTTTGGCTGTGATGATTCTTTCGGTGGCGATCGTGATCGGGTTTAAAGAGGAAGTGCGCAACAAAGTGATCGGTTTCGGTTCACACATTCAGATCACGAATTTCGACAGCAACAACACTTACGAAACTCAGCCGATAGTAGTGAACGATACGCTAATCAAAGAGATAGCGAAAAATCCCAACGTAGCTTATATTCAAAAATTTGCTACTAAGCCGGGCATCATCAAAACCGACGAAGATTTTCTGGGCGTTATTTTCAAAGGAGTGGACGAGAATTACGATTGGGCGTTTTTCCGCCAAAACTTGGTCGAAGGCGACGTGCTGGAGATTACCTCCGGTGTTACTTCCGATCAAGTGTTGATTTCCAAGACGATAGCCGACAAGCTTCATTTGAAACTCGGCGATACTTTCGTCACCTGTTTTGTGCAGAACGAAACGCCTCGCTTGCGGAAATATAAAATCGTCGGGATTTATCAAACTCATTTTGCCGACTACGATCAATTATTTATATTTTCCGATATAAAACAGATTCGTCGATTAAATGAATGGGAACCTGATATGGTGAGCGGTTTGGAAATTTTAGTGAAAAATTACAATCAATTGGACGAAACTTCCCTGCAATTATATTATGATTTGCAAAGCCGGAACGATCGCTTGGGAAATACATTTTATACCCGTTCGATCAAGCAATTAAATCCGATGATTTTTGCTTGGTTGGATGTGTTGAATCTCAATGTGGTCGTTATTTTGCTGCTCATGCTGGTCGTCGCCGGCTTTTCCATGATTTCCGGATTGTTGATCCTTATTTTGGAACGAGCCAATCTGATTGGCATCTTGAAAGCTTTAGGTGAAACGAATATAAATATACGTAAAATATTTCTCTACTTTTCTTTGTTTTTAATTGGGAAAGGCTTGTTGTGGGGTAACCTGATTGCACTTGCCATTTGCCTGATTCAAAAATACTTTGGTATCTTCAAGTTAGATCCCGACACTTATTACGTTTCGGAAGTTCCGGTTCATTTGACGGTCGCTTCCGTTGTGCTCATCAACATCGGCGCTTTGCTGATTACTTTGTTGATGCTTGTTGGTCCCTCATATTTGGTTGCAAAAATTTCTCCGGCGAAAACCATTCGTTTTGAATGATATACAGATTTTAAAGATAAAATTTTAATCTATAACATAAACTTTTTTTTAATCTGAGTGTTTTATAATGAACGTTTAATTTTTTAATGAATTTACAGTATGGAAAAAAATGCGAAGTATCTTCAGATTTGGAAGCATTTAGCTGACAAATACGATGCCGAAAGCAGTTCGGTCGAAGAAATCCTGAATGAAAAATCGTTGCATACGATTTTGACGCGGTATTTTTCTCATCTTTCCGAAACGGAGAAGCAACATTTAACGAATGAGTTGCATGAGATGGAGGAGAAGTTGGGGTTGAATTGAGAGGCATTTTTGTAACTCAAACAGAGTAAACGGCTAACAACTATTGAGGGTTATTAGCCGTTTTTTTTTGTTTTTTACCTCTCCAATTCCCGTCGTATAAATTCTTCCAACACTCTCTTTTCCGGCAAATTCACCAAAAATTTTGAAACGAAAAGCTGGTTATCCATTCCGGCTGTAGCGTATTTCGCCAAAGTTTCACTTTTGTCGCCACAGAGGATCAGTCCGATGGGCGGGTTGTCGCCTTCCGCCATTTCATTGTTTTTGTAATAGTTGAGATAGACAGCCATTTGTCCGGCGTCGGCATGGTCGAATTTACCGAGTTTTAGGTCGATAAGGATGTGGCTTTTCAGGATGCGATGATAGAAAACCAAGTCAATGTGGTAATGTGTATTATCGAAAGTGATTCGTTTTTGGCGAGCTTCGAAGCAAAAGCCGGCGCCGAGTTCGATTAGGAATTGTTGCAAATGATCCAGAATGGCTTGTTCCAATTCCGACTCGCTGTATTGCGAATGTTCTTTCAAGCCGAGAAATTCCAGAAAATAAGGATCGCGGATCACATCTGCATTTTGAGCAGGCTTTTGATTTTTGAATTTGGCGATAACGGCTTCTTTATCTTTGGAAAGGCCGGTTCTTACGTACAGGGCGGTATTCATGGCGCGTTCCAGTTCGCGAACGCTCCAGTTGTTTTTGATGGTTTCGACTTCGTAGAAGAGGCGTTCCAGTGGGTCGTCTTTTCTTATTAATTCTAAGAAATGAGAAAAACTCAAGCGAGATAATAATAATTTATTAGGAATTGGATGTTCTTCCGGTAATTCAACATTCATTGACTGTTGAATTTGCAATGCATTGAATGGCAATGATTTATATAAATTTATTCCTGATTGTTGTAATTCAACAGACAGTGTCTGTTGAATTTGCGGATATGTTCTGTAAAAAGCACGACTATTTCTTAAAGACATAGGAGAATATCCTTTAAGTCCTTTATATTTAAGTCTTTTTGACATTTCTTCTATAAGCCGTTCTCCATACTTGGCACGATCTTCCCCTTTTTGTTCGTACTCAACAATATAAAATCCCGTCATCCAATTCTTAATAACAAGAAAATAATTGACTGTCCTTTGCGCATTCTTCTGCAATAAATGATGTGTTTGATAAACATTATCAATCAGTTTGTCGAAATTGTTTTGTGTCATTACTTGTCCGATTTTTTCAGATAGTTCGTTGCTTTCTGCAAGTTGAAGTTTTTTGGTCTGTGTCATTTTTATAGTTTATATTGGTTTATAAATAAGTTGGTTATCTAATAAACAGGTTGTAAAATCCGGTGTATTTCGCACAAAGGTAGGTAATTTTTTAAAAAATACACTATCCAATATAGAGAAGAAAATATTTTCCCCGGCACACTATTTGATACTTCCAAGAAATAAAACTAACTTTGCACCCCTAAAAGATTTATCACTTAAATAACATAGAATGAAAGTTACATTAAACACCATCGATCCGGTAAATGCCGAATTAACCGTTGACATAGCAAAAGAAGATTACGCAGCCGACGTCAAAAAAAATTTGAAAAAGATTCGTGAAACGGCGGTAATTCCCGGATTCCGAAAAGGCATGGCGCCCGAATCCATCCTGCAAAAAATGTATGGAAAATCGGTTTTAGTTGAAGAAGTGAACCGTTTGGTTTCCGACCAGCTATACAATTATATCAAAGAAAATCAACTCAATATTTTAGGAGAACCGCTGCCTTCACTGAAGGAACAGACGCCTCTGAATTTCGACCAACAGGAAGATTATTCTTTCACTTTCGATCTGGGTTTGTCGCCGAAAATAGATGCCAAATTGACAAAAAACGACAAGATGACGTACTACACGATCGCCGCTTCCGACGAAATGATCGAAAAACAAGTCCAAAATTTCAAAGCGAATTATGGTTCCTACGAGCCGGCCGAGGCTGTCGAGAGTCGCGATATGGTGAAAGGTTTACTGACGGAACTCAACGAAGATCAAACGCCGAAAGAACATGGAATCCAAGTTCCGGACGCCGTCTTGATGCCGGAATATATCAAAGACGCCGATGAGAAAAAGAAATTCATCGGAGCGAAATTAGGCGATCAGATTATTTTCAATCCCCACAAGGCCTACGAAGGCAACGAGGCCGAAATTTCCTCTTTCCTGAAAATCAAAAAAGACGAAATTGCGGCGCATACCGGCGATTTTGCTTTGATCATTGAAGAAATCACCCGTTACAAAGAAGGCGAACTCAATCAGGAATTGTTCGACCGCGTTTACGAACCGGGAACCGTGACGACCGAAGCGCAATTCCGCGAAAAAATCAAGGAAACGATTCAACAACAATTACTTCCCGAAAGCGATTACAAATTTCTCATCGACGCCAAGCAACGCTTGGAGGATCAGGCGAAAGACACACAATTCCCCGATGCGTTCCTGCATCGTTGGTTGGTCGCTTCCAATCCCGACCGCACCGAAGAATCGCTCGAAGCCGATTATCCGAAAATCATCGACGACTTGAAATTCCATTTAATTAAGGAACAAATCGTTCACGATAATCATATCGAAGTCGCGGCGGAAGATATTCAGGAACAAGCGAAAAAAGTGGTTCGCGCCCAATTTGCCCAATACGGAATGACCAATCTTTCCGACCAAGTGGTGAGCGATTATTCCAAAGAAATGCTGAAAAAAGAAGAAACTGTACGCAACTTGCTCGACAAGGCCGTGGAAGAAAAATTGATCGCTTTCCTGAAAAACGAAGTCACTTTGCAACCGAAAGAAGTGAGCGTAGAAGAATTCCAAAAATTATTTGAAAAATAAAAACAACGGATTATGAACAACGATTTTAAAAATTATGCAGTGAAGCATTTGAGAATGAACGGAAACGCTCTGGATCAATATGCAAACATGATCACCGATAACTATATTTCGCCGACGATCATCGAAGAACGACAATTAAACATTGCGCAAATGGACGTTTTTTCCCGTTTAATGATGGATCGTATTATTTTCTTGGGCACACAAGTCGATGATTATACGGCCAATGTGATTCAAGCGCAATTGCTTTATTTAGATTCATCCGATCCGGGAAAAGATATTTCGATTTACATCAATTCGCCGGGCGGCTCGGTTTACGCCGGTTACGGGATTTACGATACGATGCAGTTCATTACCAGCGATGTAGCAACAATTTGCACGGGAATGGCCGCTTCGATGGCTGCTGTCCTGTTGGTCGCCGGAGCGAAAGGCAAACGTTCGGCTTTGCTACATTCGCGTGTGATGATTCACCAGCCGCTGGGCGGCGCGCAAGGTCAGGCTTCCGACATCGAAATCACGGCTCGCGAAATCCTGAAAATCAAAAAGGAAATTTATACGATCATCGCCGATCATTCGGGTCAACCTTTCGAACAAGTGTTGAAAGACGGCGATCGCGATTTTTGGATGAACTCCGAAGAAGCCAAAGCTTACGGAATGGTCGATCAAATTCTAACGAAAAAATAAAGAATGGCTAAAGATACCAATTTTTGCAACTTTTGCGGACGTTCTTCAAAAGAGGTTGGTTTGTTGATTTCCGGCAGAAACGGTTATATATGTGACGCTTGCGCCAAACAAGCCTACCAGATTACGACGGAATCGTCAGCGCACGAGCAAGCAAAAGCAAATGCTGTGTCGCACAAAGAATTGCCGCCACCTCAGGAAATTAAAGAATTTCTCGATCAATACGTGATCGGGCAGGATGCAGCCAAGCGTTACTTGGCGGTTTCCGTTTACAATCACTACAAACGTTTGTCGCAATACGGCGAGGGCGTCAACGAGAATGATGTGGAAATCGAAAAGTCCAATATTATTATGGTAGGACCGACCGGAACGGGTAAAACACTGTTGGCCAAGACAATTGCACGGCTATTGAAAGTGCCGTTCACAATTGTTGACGCGACGGTGCTGACCGAAGCCGGTTACGTAGGTGAAGACATCGAAAGCATTCTCACACGCTTGTTACAAGTGGCCGATTATAATGTACAAGCCGCAGAAAAAGGCATTGTTTTTATCGACGAAATTGATAAAATCGCCCGCAAAAGCGACAATCCGTCGATCACGCGCGATGTAAGCGGCGAAGGCGTGCAACAAGGCTTGCTGAAATTGCTGGAAGGCTCGGTGGTGAACGTTCCCCCGCAAGGCGGACGAAAACATCCCGATCAAAAAATGATTCCCGTAGATACCAAAAATATTTTGTTTATCTGCGGCGGCGCATTTGAAGGTATTGAGAAAAAAATCGCTCAACGATTGAATACTCAAGTGGTTGGTTATACGGCAAACAATAACAGCCGGAAATTCGACCGGAATAATTTCTTGCAATACATTGCTCCGCAAGATTTGAAATCGTTCGGTTTGATTCCTGAAATCATCGGACGTTTGCCGATCTTGACTTACCTCAATCCGCTCGATCGCACGGCTTTGCGCAATATTCTGACCGAGCCAAAGAATTCGATTATCAAACAATATGTTAAAATTTTCGCTATGGACGACATCCAAGTGTCATTCGACGAGGATGTTTTGGAATACATTGTTGATAAAGCTGTCGAGTTTAAACTGGGTGCGCGCGGCCTTCGTTCCATCACCGAAGACATCATGATCGACGCCATGTTTGAGTTTCCCGGAAGCGGTAAAAAGCAGTTACACATTGATCTGGATTACGCAAAAGCGCGAATCGAAAAAAAAAGTTGCTAAATAGTTGTTATTTTTCACGACAATAATATATCTTTGTTTTCGGAAGACTTTTGTATAAAAGAATGGCGAAACAAGACGGTTTAACCGAGCAACTCAAAAAGTACTTTGGATTTGATACATTCAAAGGGAATCAGGAAGAGATCATCCGCGCGGTGTTGGTGGGACGCGATGTGTTTGTCCTCATGCCTACCGGCGGCGGGAAATCTCTCTGTTATCAGTTGCCTTCGTTGATGATGGAGGGGACTGCCATTGTAATTTCTCCGCTTATCGCGTTGATGAAGAACCAAGTAGATGCGATGCGCAACTTCAGCGAAGACAACGGTGTGGCGCATTTTATCAACTCGTCGCTCAACAAATCGGCCATCGATCAGGTGAAAAAAGACATTGTGGACGGCAAAACCAAATTGTTGTACGTCGCGCCCGAATCATTGACCAAAGAGGAAAATATTGAATTTCTGCGCTCCGTGCCGGTTTCATTTTATGCGGTGGACGAAGCGCATTGTATTTCGGAATGGGGACACGATTTCCGGCCGGAATATAGACGTATCCGTCCAATAATCAATGAAATCAATCCGCGGCCGGTCATCGCGCTGACGGCT
>JAISKG010000243.1 GCA_031261015.1 Dysgonamonadaceae bacterium
TTTATGTACCGGACGCTTCGTTGTCGGTTCCCGTAGCAAATAAATTGCTAAGTCCGCAAACCAAAGAACAATACATCCGTGAAGTGAAGGCCGATTATCACACTTTACGAGAAAAATCAGAGGAAAAACCGAAAACCTTAGTGTCATTGGATTATGCACGGAAACATCCGTTCCGCATTGATTGGACGGATTATACGCCGCCTCAGCCCAGTTTTCTCGGTCACCGAATCGTTGAAATTCCTCTGAATAAAATCATTCCGTATATTCACTGGCAACCTTTTCTGGCAGCTTGGAAATTTCCGGTTCGCTATGCAGCTTATTTGAAACAAACGGATGCGAAAGTTTGGGTCGATTCTTTTCCGAAAGAAGAACAGGCTAAAGTACAGGAAGCCATTCGGTTAATCGACGATGCCAAAGAAAAATTAAACGAGTGGAGCAAAAACGATTCCATTCAAATACAATCCGTCATCGGTTTTTATCCGGCGACGGCGGCCGACGAAACACTTTTCATTCAGGATCCGCAATCGTCCGGCTCCGCTTCTACTCCGTTCCCGCTCTTGCGCCAACAGGAACAGCGAGAAGACGATACCTACAAATCGCTGGTTGATTTTATCCAGCCTTCCGGCGATTACATCGGCTTATTTGTGACGACTGTCAAACAACATTCTGCGCATTTTTCCGTTGAATGTAAAGAAGGATGTAAACACGAAACGGATACGTATCAAAACATGTTGGCACAAATTTTGCGCGACCGTTTGGCGGAAGCCTCGGCGGAATATTTGCACGAAAAAGTTCGTACCGACTATTGGGGTTACGCGCCCAACGAAGTGTTTACGCTGGAAGAATTATTCAAGGAGCCGTATCGCGGCATTCGTCCGGCGTCGGGTTATCCGTCGCTTCCGGATTTATCGTTCAATTTCGTAATCGATAAATTCTTGAATATGCAGCTGATAGGAGTAAATTTAACACCCAACGGCGCGATGGATCCAACGGCTACCGTAGCGGGAATGTACCTCGCCCATCCGGCCGCCGGTTATTTTTACATCGGTACGCCGGATGAACAACAAATCAAGGAATATGCCTCTAAGAAAGGCATTTCCGTAGAAGAAACAAAAAAATGGTTAGGTTTATAATATAGATGATTTAACATGAAAAAAACGAAAATTTTACTCGCGATTCTGTTCTGTATGAGCGGTTTTGTTTCGGCAAACGCTTATGATTTTGTGCAAGGCGGAATTTATTATCAATTTGTCGTGGAATCGAGCGGCGTCGAAGTAACTTACCAAGACAATAATTACCAAACGTATTCGGGAAATGTAATTATCCCTGCATCGGTTGCTTACTCCGGAAAAACCTATCCTGTGACAGCGATCGGCGCGATGGCTTTTGCATACAGTAACGTCACTTCGGTCACGATTCCATCTTCTATCGAACGAATCAAAGACGGCGCGTTTTACGAATGTAATTCTTTGAACTCGCCGACGATACCAACTTCAGTTTCGGTTTTGGGCGATGCGGCCTTTTTAGGTTGTCGTTCCATCACTTCGATCACATTGCCCGAAGGCATCAAGAAAATCGGCGAGTCGGCGTTTTTCGATTGCACGAAACTGGCTTCGGCCACGTTTCCTTCGACAGTGAAAAGCATCGGCCGGAATGCGTTCAGTAATTGTAAATCGCTCACATCTTTAGCTTTACCAACCTCTGTCGTTTCGATTGGCGACGATGCTTTTTTCGGTTGCGATCAGTTGGCAATTGTTTCGTTTCCGGCAAATATTGCTCAAATTGGGGAAGGCGCGTTTTACGGATGTACTCAATTAGAAGCGATTCCGCTGCCGGCAACCATAGAAAAATTGGGCGACGGCGCGTTTTACGGATGCAGCCGGCTTCAATCAGTTTCGGTTCCCAAAACTGCCAAAACGATTCCTTTCGGCGCGTTCGCCAATTGCAGCAATTTACAGGAAGCATTGTTACGCAATAATTTACAAACAATCGGAGAATACGCTTTCTTGGGCGATAACATCGGAAATATGATGATTCCCGTCACTGTCAATTCGATCAAAGAAGGCGCATTTTACGCCAATCAAAAACCGATGGTGGTGATAGTCTTTTGGCAAACGCCTCTGAGCGTGCCTACGGGTGATCATTCGCCGTTTTACGCGGTCGATCTCAGCCGCAGTCAATTGCTGGTGCCGAAAAATACCGATGCGGATTACCGCGCAGCACCTGTGTGGCAAGACTTTGGATCGATTATTGCGACTTACACCGGAATTAAAGTTGTGCCGGAAACGGTACATAGTTACATCGCCGATCAGCGTTTGTATATCGATAGCTCGACAGCTGAAACGATTTCTCTCTATTCGCTCACCGGCCAACAACTTCGCCGCTTCAACAAATCCGAAGGCAAAACCAATTATCCCGTCGAGGGCATTCAAGATCGTGTGCTGATCGTAAAAGGTTCTTCCGGTTGGGCAGAAAAATTGATTCGGTAATTCCTGAACAATCAGCATTATGCGTATCTACGAAAATTATTCTTTGCTCCGGTGCAACACCTTTCATCTGGACGTAAAAACCCGGTGGTTTGTGGAATATGACAATGAAGAAGATCTTCAAAAATTGTTGCGCGACGAATATTTCTTCTCGCAACAATTCTGGCATATCGGACAAGGAAGTAACTTGCTGTTCTTGGGAGATTTCAACGGAATAATCGTACACTCCAATATTCGAGGAATCGAAATGGTCGAAGAAAATGACGATCACCTTTATTTAAAAGTCGGCGCTGCGGAAAATTGGGATGATTTCGTGGCCTTTTGCGTGAAACGAGGCTGGGGCGGCATCGAAAATCTTTCGCTCATCCCGGGCGAAGTCGGTGCGGCAGCCGTTCAAAATATAGGCGCTTACGGCGTGGAAGCGGCGGATGTGATTGCCGAAGTGCACGCTTATTCACTCAAAAACAGTGAAAAACAGATCTTTACGAATGAAGATTGCCGTTACGCTTACCGTCATAGTTTTTTCAAGGAACCGGAAAATCGCGGCTGGTTTTACATCACGCATGTTGTTTTTCGTTTGAACAAAAAGCCTGTGTTTCAATTGGATTATGGAAATTTAAGACAATGCTTAGAAGGCAAAAATATTAATTTACAGACAGTTCGCGATACAGTCATTGAAATTCGCAAAGCCAAATTGCCCGATCCGGAAATTCTCGGAAATGCCGGAAGTTTTTTCACTAATCCTTACATTTGCCTCGCACATTATGAAGGATTAAAAAAACGTTTTCCGGAAATGCCGCATTATGCTGTTAATGATGAAGTTGTGAAAATTCCCGCCGCGTGGTTGATCGAGCAATGCGGATTGAAAGGAGCTTCCATCGGAGGAGCCGCCGTGCACACACAACAGCCTTTAGTGATTGTCAATCAAGATCATGCTACAGCAAACGACATCGTTTCGCTGGCCGAAAAAATCCAACGGGAAGTGAAGGAAAAATTCGGTGTCGAACTGCAACCCGAAGTGAATTATATCTGAATATGCAACTCAAGCTAAGATTCTTAGGTACAGGAACTTCTACCGGAAATCCCGAAATCGGATGCCGATGCGCCGTTTGCACTTCTTCCGATTCTAAAGATCATCGCTTGCGCGCTTCCGCCTTAATCGAAACCGGCGGAAAACATCTATTAATTGACTGCGGCCCGGATTTTCGCCAACAAATGCTAAACGCTTTTCAGACAATGCCTTTTGCACCGCTCGACGGCGTTTTGCTCACACACGAACATTACGACCACGTCGGCGGATTGGATGATTTGCGCATTTTCAGCCGGGAAAAACCGCTTGATATTTACGCGGAACAATCGGTTATTGAAGCGATTAAGCAACGGATCCCTTACGTATTCACCAAGCACAAATATCCCGGCGTTCCTAACTTGCAACTCAACATTATTGATCATCAACCATTTTCCATTCAAGGAATTGAGATACAACCGATTCGTTTGATGCACGGAAACCTTCCGATTTTGGGTTTTCGCATCGGCAATCTGGCCTATCTCACCGATTTGAAAATGATTCCCGAAACGGAATATGCCCGATTGCAAAACTTAGATGTTTTGATTCTCAACGCCTTGCGAGGCAAAGAGCATCTTTCGCACGAAACTTTGGCCGATGCGCTCGAACATAGCCGGCGCATCCGGCCAAAACAAACTTATCTCATTCACATGAGTCACGATTTCGGCTTGCACGAAACGATGCAGGCACAATTGCCCGAAACTGTTTTTATTGCTTACGATGGAATGGAAATCAACGTATAAACGGCTGAGTGTTTTAATTTTAAAAGAGTGGCGATCAGGGTTTTATTCCTTGTCGGGCAGCCTTTTTACCGCGCTTTTTCTACTGATTTGCGGTTGCATGTTGTGGGTCATTCCGGGCGAATACAATTTGCTTGATTCCGGCTACGCTTCTTTGTCCGCTTTTTTTCGCTTAGCGTCTGTCTTACTGCTGTTTCTAATTCCGGCTTTGGCGATGCGTTCGTTTGCAGAAGAAAAGAAAACGCATACGTGGTGGCTGCTGAAAAGTCGTCCGCTCGGTTTGCCGGTGATTGTGGGCGCGAAAATGCTGGCGCTGTTTTTGCTTGTGTTAACGGCAATTATCCCGACGGTTATCTATGTTTTTACGGTCTATCATTACGGTAATCCGATAGGAAATATTGATATTGGCGCAGTAATTGCCTCTTACTTAGGCTTATTAGTGGTGATCGCAGCATTTATTTGCATTTCCGGTTTGGCTTCGGCTTTGACTTCCAATTCCGTTGTCGCGTTTATCGCCGGATTATTTTTTTGCGCCTTTTTTTATTTCGGCTTCAGCCTGATTTCGCTTCCATCTCTGGGTTTTCTCTCTCATTATCAATCCATTCAGCGTGGATTAATTGAAACGAACGATTTGTTTTACTTTTTAGTTGTCGGCGCTGGTTTTTATATATTGACAATGAAAGTCTTGGGTGCAGCTTGGCGGTCGAAGGCGATGCTTTGGGGAAGCGGCGTATTTCTTCTTTTCGGTATATTAAGTTGCTGTTGGAATGCTCGTTGGGACAGTACAAAAGACAAAAAATACACTGTTAGTCCGAAAATTTTGTCGCTGGTCGAAAAAGTCAGATCGCCAATCAAGGTGGATATTTATTTGACCGGTAAACTAAATCCCGGATTTACCCGTTTGCAGCAAGCCATATTGTTGTTACTCAACGATATTCAATCTCAATCTTCCGCCGAAATTCAGTATCAATTAACGGATCCTTACTTGCAAAGCGGCGATTTTCTTACAGAATTGAATCGCGAAGGAATGCAAGGCGTGGCAGTTAATGAACGTTTAGCCGACGGAAAAACGGCACAAACGGTTCTGTTTCCGTACGCGCTCGTGCAATACCAAGACCGGAAACTGCCGGTTTCGCTGCTGGTGAATCAACCCGGCAAATCCGGCGAAGAAAATCTGAATACTTCTATCGAATTATTGCCTTACCAACTCGCTCATACTCTGCAAATTCTGACACAAACCGAACCGAAACGGATTCTCTTTACGGAAGGGCACGGCGAGTTTTCCGACCAAATCCTGAATTCCTATTTCGACGCTTTGAGCTACGAATATATCATTGATCGCGGCGTGATTGTCGATGCTCCCGACAGCTTGTTTGATTATAGCCTCATTGCGGTTGCCGGACCGCAAAAGCCTTTTTCCGAACAAGATAAGTTTTTGTTGGATCAATATTTGATGCAAGGCGGCCGCCTGCTGTGGTTGGTAAATGGAACTCAAATTCATTCGCAACAAGAATTGGCACAAAGCGGAGAAACCATCGCCATGTCTAACGATCTGAATTTAAATGACTTATTCTTCATATACGGCGTTCGGATCAATCCTGTAATCCTCGAAGACTTGCAGTGTCTGTTGATTCCGGTAGTCGTGAGTGACTCCTCGCACGCAACGGATTACGTGCCGAAACCTTGGTATTATGCGCCGTTGTTGGAGCCGAACAATCAATCGGCTGTCACCAAAGGCTTGTCGTTCGTTAAAACCGAATTTGCCGGTACGATTGCTTTTGTCGGAGATCGTGCGAGCAAGAAAGAAATTTTGCTAACTTCTTCTCCCTATGCTCATTCCGTTTCCGTTCCAGCCTCCATCAATCTTTCGGAAACCGACCGCAAACCCGACAAGCACTATTTCAACGAATCGCATTTGCCGGTCGCCGTAGCTTTGGAAGGCAGATTTCCTTCGGTTTTCAATCGCCGGACAGTTCCTTTAGCCTATTCCCGTCCGATTCTTTCGGAAAGTAAACCCACAAAAATCATTGTGTCCGCCTCCGATCAAATCCTCTCCGACGACGGATACGACCAATATTCACAAACTCAGTTTGCCAATCAAGCATTTATCGTCAACGCTGTGAATTTTTTAACGGATAATGAAAGCCTTAGCGATTTGAAAAACCGGTCGTTGCAATTACAGTTATTGAATAAAAATAAACTTGGACAGGATTATTTCGGAGTGATTGCGGGAAATGTGGTATTGCCGCCAGTGATGATTTTGGGGGTTGCAGTACTTTTGGGGATTTGGAGGAAGCGACGGAGGCGGGGTTAACCGCAAAAAAACTTCTATAAAAAGACCACAATCAAAAATATTTCAAAAAAGTTGT
>JAISKG010000251.1 GCA_031261015.1 Dysgonamonadaceae bacterium
GAAAACCTTGGAAGAACCGCCCCGCCATGCGATATTTATCTTAGCCACAACGGAAAAGCATAAATTGCTCCCAACGATTTTGTCGCGTTGCCAAATTTACGATTTCAATCGTATTAAGATCAACGATATGGTTGAATATTTGGAATACGTGGCGCAACAAGAACATGTCGAAGTCGAACCGGAAGCTTTGAATGTGATTGCACAAAAAGCCGATGGCGGAATGCGCGACGCCTTATCCATTTTCGATCAGGTAATTAGCTTTTCGCAAGGGAAAGTGACTTACCAATCGGTGATCGAAAATTTGAATGTTTTGGATTACGAATATTATTTTTCCTTGACCGAATCTATTTTGGAAGGAAATGTCGGCGCAAGCATCTTGTTGCTCGATGAAATATTGAATAAAGGATTTGAAGGACAGCAAATTGTCACCGGATTGGCTTCGTTTTTCCGCGATCTGCTGGTTTGCAAAGATCCGCAGACAGTCGTTTTGTTTGAAGTGGGCGAGGCTGTTCAGAAGAAATACGTCAATTTGGCGCAGCGTTGCCCTACTCCTTTATTATATAAGGCGATTGAGTGGACAAACGAATGTGACCTTCAATACCGCGTGAGCCGTAATAAGCGGCTACTTATCGAACTGCTGCTCATTCGTTTGTGTCAGTTAAACAGTCCTTCTGCTCCGGAGGACGATAAAAAAAAAATGACCATTGAGCCGATCGCCGGCGAATCTTCTCAGACACCAACTCCTGCAGCAACTCAATCAGCAACTGTTTCGTCGCCTGCGCCTGCGCAAGCGGCTCCCTCCAATACGAATCATACAACGGCAAAACCGGAAGTTTCCTTGCCGGCGGGCAAAAAACCGGTCAGCATTTCTTTAAAAAAACATTTGACGGAAAATGCCGAACCGGCTGCGATTCATTCTCCTTCGGAAAATATCAAAGAAATAGTTAATAATGAACCTGTTAATCAAGAAGATCTAAATCGCTTCTGGAAAGAATATGCTCAAACGGAAGACGATATTCACCTGAAAAACACTTTATTGAATTTCTCTCCGGTATTGAAAGAAAACAATCAAATCGAAGTGGAAGTATCGAATCCTGCGCAAGCGGCCAAATTGAATGAGAAAATCGTTGTGATTCGGCGTTATTTAGCTGAGCAACTCAAAAATTCTATGATTCAAATTCACATTCGTCTAAACGAAACCAAGACCGAATCTTTGCCGTTCACCGATAAGGAAAAATACCAGTATTTGTTGGCGAAAAATTCGACCTTAGGATCTTTGGTTAAGGAGTTTAACTTGCGTTTGGATTGATCTTGTTTTTTATAATTGCACTTTCATTACTGAAGTCTAACTAATTCCGTGAGTGTCCCACTGCGACAATTTTATGGGATGAATATACAAAACGTCTTTAGGATAATTTTTCCATAATAATTCCAGATTCTTTTTATAAGGCTCCAGCAAAGTATAATCTTCCGTCGTCCAAAGCGGTTTTCCCTTGAGCGACAGTTCTTTTTCCGTGACAACTCCTTTGGCCGACAAGGCTAAAGCGGTTGGGAGAGCGATTTCGACAAACAATCGCAAAGCGGCGAAAACGCCGCAATAATGACAAAACGGACGGACGGTTTGCGCCGAAACGATAAAAATATCCGAATAGGAAGCCGCGAGTGGGTAGGAGAGTGTATAACGTTTCCGGCGAATAGAATCGGAGAGCCAGTGCGCCAGCCAAACGCGATTTTTCTTGCAAAAAATATTTTTAATTACTTTAGGATAAAGCTGTTTCCATTTCAAACCCGGTTCCTCTTTGATCGGCCGGTTTAGTGCGCCGTTTTGTATCAATTTTTTCTCAACTTCTTGATAATCTGGAAGTTCTCCTTTTATTTCCAAATGATGATACGTAGGTTTAAAAATAAAAGCTTCATGAATATGTGGCCAATCCAGATATTCGTATAGGTTAAAAAAATCAGAAATAAACGATTGCGATTCGTTCAAATGGAAAAATTCACGGTAATTGGTTTCGTTGATTTCAGGATTCAGAATCATATCGTCTGCAACGAAAAAATAATGCGTAGCTTCCGGTTGATAAAACTTTTGAAATCCTTGAGCTACATAACCTTGAAAATAAACCGAGTTTTCATATACAGGAATCACATTCGGCCGGTCGCCGCTATAAAAAGGCATCAAGTGATAAATCCATGAAAACCGGTTTTTGTACAGTTTTTCAATGAGTTCGATATTTTTTTCATATTTGTGATTGTAAATCACCACCAAAACTACTTTATTCATAAATTTCAAAATGTTTCTTTCCTGAAAAATGCTGATACAAAAGCGATAAGTTGTATTTTCCTGCGATATGGCGAAGAACGCCTTGCTGTTTTAAACTGCAGATATAAAGTTGCAGTTTCTTGAACGGATGGGAATTTCTCTCGCTGTTGAACCATTGATAACAAAAATAGATTTTGGCCTTAATCAGAGCTTCCCGGTTTTTTCGAATCAAAAAACTGGTTTGTCCGGAGCCGGGAGAAGCCTGCAAATAACGGCCGAAAGCTTGGCGCATCGCACAATTGTATTCAAAAATTTGCACCACTTTTTCCTTAGCCGCCCGTGCAATCACGCTATCCGTGTGATACCGGTAATTATTCAACGATTGTGCGCAAAAACAAACGTTGCCCACCGTTAACAATTTAAGCCAGAATAACCAGTCGCCGCACTTTTTGATCGTTGTATCCATGTTTCCCACAGCTTGACAGGCTGATTTCCGGAAAAGAACGGCGCTCGCATTCGGAATCACGTTTTGCTGGAGCAAATAACGGTCGATAAACTCGGCGCCTTTCATGCAAAAATCACTTTCAAATTGTTTCGGATACAACTTGTTTGTTTGATCCGCCCAATTGCCGGTAATCATTCCTTCGGCCGACATACGATTGGATTGACAGTAGGCAATTGCAATATAATCATTGAATAGACAAGGAATTAATGTTTCCAGAAAATGTGGATCGGCAGTATCGTCGCTTTCGGCGATCCAGAGAAACCGGCCTTGTGCGGCTTCGATTCCCCGTTCCCATTGCCGGAAAGGCGAACCCGAATTTTGCTCATTGTAAAGAATCCGGCCAACTTTGGGATGGGAGCGGTAGGATTCGATGATTTCGCGGCTGTTGTCCGTACTGCAATCATCCATCAAGATGATTTCATAATCCGTATAAGTTTGATTCAGAATACTTTCAATTCGTTCTTTCAAGTATGCTGCATGATTGTAATTCGGAATGATAATCGAAACTTGAGGCATAAACAATTCGTTAGCGAAGCGGTTTATTTCGATATTTGATGCGGCTGTACAGATAAACGCCGCAAGCCGTCAACAGATTGCCTTTCAAGCGTTCCCAACCGATTTTCCAAGTCTTTTTCGGTATAGGATACTTATTCAAATGATGCGTATATAATAAATCCTTGAATGCCTTGATGTTACTAAGCCGGGGCACTTGAAAACCGGGAGAGAGTGTCGCCGGCAACTGATCTTTCCATTTATCATAAAAACGATAAACGCTGTTGATCCACTGACTGTTTTGAAATCCCAACGACTTGTGTTCCACCAATATATCCGAAACAACATAAATAGCGTAACCTTGGGCGTGAATTTGCATCGCCAAATCCACATCGTAAAAGTGAAAGCCGGGGAAGGTATAGTTGTCGAAAGAAACTTCGTCGAAAATCGCTTTCCGCGCGCAGAACCAAAAACCGTCGATGCCAAGGACTTGCGTATCTTTTGGAACCGTGCGGCGGCGTGTCTGCTTTTCACCCGACGGCGAAACGTAAGTCTGCATCATGTTCATGGATCGCGGCTGCGCGTGAAACCACGACGATGGAACAGCCAACAAATGCTGCGATCCGGCCAAACCGATCAATCCCGTGTGCGGATCGGATAAATGCCGCACCACGCTCTCGCCCCAATTTGCCGAATGATACCAAACATCTTCGTGCATAAAACACAAATAGGGATGCTTGGCTCTCTTAACTCCTTCGTTATAAGCCTCAAAAATACTGTAACGACTTGTTGAATTGTCGATAACGATCAATTCGTAAGGAACGCCGATCGTGTCGCGAATATTGGTTTTCAACGCTTCCGACAAATCCGGATGCTTAGAGCAAACGATGATGGAAATCATATTATTTATATGCGCGGATTAAGCCTTTTCTGAAATAAGGCGGTTGTAATTGATCTAAAGCGAAAATCATGTAACCGTCAGAAAATTCCGTTTGATAATTCATCGAATCGAACAGTTTTTCCAAAATTTCCGCATCTTTTTTCTTGTGATAAGTACAAGCGACGACCCGGATATTAGTTGCTTTCCGCAACAAATCCTCACTCGATTCAACTACTTGAGTTTCATACCCTTCGATGTCCATTTTGATGAACAGCGAATGCAGCGGCTCATCTTTCAAGATGGAAGTCAAAGTCGTTGTCGTTTCGGAATCTTTATCAGCTATCCATTTGGTAATCAGCGTTATTTTGTCTTCGTAAGGAGCAAAAGTGGCTTTGAGCGCTTCCGTCCATTCGGGATCGCCTTCGATAAGATAGACTTTTTTTACTTGATCGATCATCGCTAAAGCGAACAAACCTTCGGCACAACCGACGTCCACCAAAGTATCGCTCTTTTCAACATGAAACTGCTCGGTTTGGTATTGATGCGGCGATTTGGCGCGGTAATCCCCGCCGAGGATATTGTCGTTCTCGATCAAATTCAGAAAAATGGTTTCGATCTCTTTCGTCGAACATTTGGCAGGAAAATACAGCCGTTTACCGTCATAAACCACAAAAGAAAGTTGTCGTTCCCGGTCGAAATTAACTGCAACTTGGCCCCATCGTTTCAGGCGGCGGTAAGGAAAAGTGATGTCGATGGGATGCTCTTTCAAATAAGCCAATTCGGCTTTATAAGGCGTAGCTAACTCCGGATTTTTCTCATAGTAGCGCAATATTTTTCTGGAAAGTTGTTTCAATTGCAGGAAAATGAGATTCGTCCGGTCGTTGGTCAATTTGTATTTTGCCCATGCCGCTTTGTTTTTCCAATAATCCGCCCAGTTATGTGTTGTTAAATCTGCCATCGTGTTTGATTATTTTTGTGCTGCTTTTAAACGTCGTTTAATTTCTCCGAAATCGCCGATCGCTTTCCATCCGATTTTGAATATTCGTTTGAAATTGATGGAGTTAACTCCGCCTTGCCGCGGCCGGAATGTAATTGGAATCCAGCGGCACGATTCTTTCCATTTCACAGCGATGGTACTGATTGCCACATTGCTTAGGAAGAAATCTTCGGGAACCACAGTCAAAATTTTTGCCAAGCGGTCGGCTTTCATGAGGCGAAACGGCGTGTTGGCGTCGTTCACCCATTCACCGAACATGATCCAGACCAGCAGCCGCAGTACGCGCGTGACGACGATTCGTCCGAAGCCGTCTTGCCGGTTATTGCGTTTCCCGATGATGAAATCGTATTTGTACCGGTTTTCCCAGAAACGCTCAAATTCCGAAGGCAAAGTCTGGCCGTCGCTATCGGTTTGAAAGATGTAATCGGCGCCGGCTGCGAGAGCTTTGCGGTAAGCAAAGAGGACGGTCGCGCCGTGCCCCGAATTGGGCTTGTCGATGGCGATTAATTGCGGATATTGTTCCTGCAATTTTACTAATTCCTTGTAAGTATTATCTTTACTTCCGTCGTTGACGATCAGTAATCGTGCGTTTTCGCCGGTCGAAACGACTACCGGGTGCCATTCGGCCACCACTTGATGGATGTTGTCCTGCTCGTTGTAAGCCGGCATCACAATGTATAAAAGATCATTTCCCATGTTTAAAACTGATGTATTTGTTTAATAAAAATTGAATAAGGGCCACTACTACTACGGTGATTGCTTTGGAAATCAATTCGTTGACCTGCATGGTTTTTACAAGGAAAATAAGCAAGCCGGAACTGATTGCCAATCCGATTAGTCCGATGATATAGAACGAGATAAAACGAAGCGCCGTTTTGTTTTTGATGCCGAAAGTAAATTGCCGGTTCAGGAAAAAACTCGCGAAGATTCCGCAATGCACACTGATTACGTTGGCACACAAATACGAAAGTCCGGCGAATTGAGTAAGAATCGAATACACCACAAAATCCAGTCCGGCGCAGAAGCAACCGATGATTCCGTACAAAATCAATTGTCTATATTTTTGCAAATATTTTTGAATCAATGCTTTCATTGTTTGTCAATTAAGTGAAAAATATCTAATGCTTTTCTGATCGTTTTATCCATATCGTAATAAGCGTAATCGGCCAATCGTCCGCCGAAAACAATGTGAGGCAAGGCGGCGGCGCGCTCACGGTAACGAGTAAACAACGCATTGTTTTTCTCGTCGTTGATGGGATAATAGGCTTCCTTTCCCGGATCCCAAGTTTGCGGAAACTCGTGCGTGATAACGGTTTTTGGCTGCCGCCCAAATTCAAAATGCTTGTGCTCGATCACGCGCGTATAAGGCGTTTCGCTGTCGGTATAATTCACGACTGCATTTCCTTGATAATCGGGAATATCCAGCGTTTGCGTTTCAAAGCGAAGGCTGCGGTATTCCAATCGTCCCCAATCGTAGCCGAAATATTCGTCGATCATGCCGGTGTAAATGATGGTGTCGGCCAGGGCTTCGTATTTTTCTTTTTCGGCGAGAAATTGCACGTTTAATTCTACGTCTGCTTTCGTCAATAATTTGTTGATGAGCAGATTATATCCTCCGATGGGAATTCCCTGATACGGATCGTTGAAATAATTATTGTCGAAAATAAACCGGAGCGGGATTCGCTTGATGATAAAAGCCGGTAATTCGGTCGCTTTCCGTCCCCACTGCTTTTCGGTATAGCCTTTAATCAGCTTGAAATAAATGTCTTTACCGACTAATTTCAAGGCTTGTTCTTCCAGATTTTGCGGTTCGATGTGTGCGTATTCCGCCACTTCCTGCGCGATTTTGCGTTGCGCTTCTTCCGGCGTTTTCACGCCCCACATCCGGTAAAATGTGTTCATATTGAACGGCAAATTGTATAATTCGCCGTTGTAATTGGCGACCGGCGAATTAATATAATGGTTAAACTCGACCAGCTCGTTGACGTATTTCCAGACTTCGCGATCGCTCGTATGAAAAATATGGGCGCCGTAAGCATGCACGTGAATGTCTTCAATCGTTTCGCAATACAAATTGCCACCGGCATGCGCGCGCTTTTCCACGACTAAGCAGCGTTTGTTTTTCAGTCCCGCCTGATGCGCAAACACCGAGCCGAACAAACCGGAACCGACAATCAAATAATCGTATTTTTTCATTTTCTTAACCAACAATCAAATTGTTCAAATGTTTGAGTTTTTATATAATTGTCTTCCAAAAAAGCGTTTAAGCCCGGAATATCTTCATGCACAATCCAATCCAGATCGGTCAACCAGCTCGTTTGATAAACAATCAACTTCGGCGGATTTTTTTGCATATCTTCAAAAAAACCGTTAATAATCATCGGGCGGTATTTTTTTATATCCACGATCGGCGCCAAAAATGCGTAGCGGGAGGCACTCGTCCGGTGCGATAAATTGTAAAACAGGCAGGCATTGCCCAAAATATAAATCGGCTCGTCCGGCCGGGTCTGATTATCAATGTAAGAAACCAAACCGGTGACCATCGGCTTGTCGCGGAAACAATAATAAATTCCGCGGCGATAAAGGGAAACCAATTCCCAATGACAAGCGAATAAAATGACGACCGAAACCAACAAAGCGTAACGGTTTGTGCATCGCCGGATAAAATCGTAAACCAATGCAAACGAGCCGGCAAAAACCGGAACAAACAGCAAATAATAATGGAAAAAATTCGTATCGCTGATCGAAATCGCCAATGCAGTCGCCAGCACGCTCAAAATATATAAACCTATCGGCCAACGCAAGATATGCCGTTTCGGAAGGATGAAAAACAACAAAATCGAAAGCCCGAAAAATACGCAGGTAAAACAGGTCCACATCGCCGAAAAAACAAACAATCGTTCGCCGGTGCGGATCAAAATTTGTAAAATCGTATCCCACAAGCCTTTCTGATTGGCGTATTCCGAATAGGCTTTGTTGAAATCCCAATAGCAAAACCGGACGTCTTCCCACGAACCGGTTGCAATCCAATAAATTACGAACGGAAGCAAGCAAATGACCACTCCGATTGCACTCGCGCCCGCCACGCGTAGCCAATCCGCGCCGCGCTTGGCTTTCAGCAGGAAAATCGTCACCAATAGCCAGCCGACACCCCAAACAACCGTCGCATTCGGCTTAATTAAAAAGACGCAGGTGAAACAAACGGCAATGATGAAAAACGATTGCCATCGGAAATTTTGTTCTTTAAAAAATCGCAGAAAATAATACAAAGTCGCGGCAATAAACGGAATCGAATATTCTTCCGCCAAATTTCCTTGACAAAAAACAATCACTTCAAACAGCAGGCACGACAAGGTCGCCAATAATGAAACCGACGGAAGGAAAAACAGTCGCATCGACCGGTAAATAAAGGTCAGCGCGATTGCCAACGCCGCCCATTCCACAAACCAAATCCCGGTGGAATTGCCGATGCCGAGCAACAATCCGAGCGTGTCCAAAGCATAGAGCAGCGGGCCTTTGTGGTCGAAAAGATCCCGGTACAGCACTTTCCCGTCCAAAATTTGACTTGCATTGTAAATAAATACGCTGGAATCGTAACCGGAAATTTTGTTGGCAAAAGGAGCTAATGGACTTAAATACAAAAGAATAACTGATCCTACGAATAAAATCAAATAGGATTGCCAATCTTTTGGCTCAAACGTTTTCTTATTTCCGGTTGATCGGGTATGCATATTTAAAACGACTTCAAAATTAAGCAATTATTTTGGAATTAGGAACTTTCCGAAGCGTTTCATTATCTCCGGCGTGAATTTCCGGGCAAATAAAGCGTCGGATTCGACGATTTTCTGAAAATCGCTTTCGTCTAAAAACGCAGGTCGCCCGCCGCGGCACGATACCCAATCAATATAGCGCAAATTATCATCGACGACTTGTAACTTGCGGGACGAATTTTGAATCACCGTCTGGAAATACAGTTCTTCCGAGCAAAACGTGTAATTCATTCGTTGCAATGTGGATGGCGTATTTTGTGTATAATCCATTACATATTGCAAAGTTTCGCGCGTCAGGCTCCACCACGTACTGCCGCCGTACAGTTTGGGAAATCCTGCCGGATACGCCCGCTTAAAATGTAACGCTTTTTGAATGCGCACCAATAAATTCATCCAGCGCACGATTTTTTTAGCATTTACGCAATCGTAAGGATTGTAATAGTCGATCCGATCCAATCCGCCGTTCTGCGGCCATTCGGGGCGTGGCAGCGGGTTGATGCGGATGTAATCTTTTGTGCGATCAAATCCTGCGGCAAAATAGTCCAAGGATTTCGCCGGAAAATCCTGTCCGCTGATTAAATGAAAGTACGTATTTTCGTTGTCTTTCAAAGCTTCGCCGGCCAAAAACAAAATAGCTTTCAGATGATTGACGCCACCCCAGCGCACCACGTATTTTTGATAAACCGACACTTTTTTCCCTTCCACCGCTTGCAACGAAGTCCAATCCAACTGACTTTGCTTGTCGATATGAATATAAAAAGTATAGTTATCATCAAAATAATCAATGATTTGCTTCAATTGGTCGAGATGCCGGTATGCGGTGATGAGAATGGCTTGCTTCATGAGGAATAGGGTTTATCAATGGAACGAAAACCATACCAGGCTCCACGCAGGATGGCATTGACTTTTTGCTTTTTATTCGATTCTTTCCACAGAATTTTGACGATGTCTTTTACTTGATACAGAAAGAATTTCCATCGATCGCGAAAAGAATATTCGTTCGGATATTCGCGGTACAGGGCAAATTCGTTTTTCACGCAGTAAAACCGGCGAGCCGGCGAATAATCCGTCACTTCAAATTTCAATCGCCCCATTGTAATGTACCGGCAACTGCCTACCGTATGGTACATGTTGCAATTGGAATAGCGCACGCATTTGTAACCGAATTTCCGCAAGCGGTGATTAAATTCCACATCAATGCCGCCGATAAAAAAATCTTCACGGAAGAAACCGGTTTCGTCGAACAAATCCAATGGAAAAACCGCGCCCGAATTGATCGCTAAACGAACTTCAAAGGGTGGCTCGTCGTAAATTTTATCTTGGTTGAAGAAAGGCGCTTGCATCTTCACTTTCGGATCGGTTTCCTTCTCGATATTTTCGCGGAATCCTTCAAATTGAACGAAGCAACTGTCCTGATCCATCGTCATCAAATGCGTGTAACCGGCAGATTTCGCATATCGGGCAGCTTCATTGTATGCTTTTCCCAGACCCGCATTTTGACCGTTTCCCAGAAATACGATTTTACCGGAATATTCGGCTAATTCATTTTGTATCTTTTCTTTATCGGCCAAAGGCGAATTTTCCCAAAGCATCAATAAATCCACGCCGCCAATGTACGACCGGATATTCCGAAGCAACTGATCATCGGGATGATACAAAACTACAACTGCCGCTAATTTCATCTTCATCGGTATAAATCGTTTAAAGTATCGTGAATTGCTTCAGTGACGAAATAACGTTCGGCGCGCGCGCGGGCTTGGCGGCCTAATTGGGCGCGCAAAGCGTCGTCGGCCAGCAAGCGGTTGATGGCGCCGGCCAATGCCTGTGCATTTCCGTTTTCGACTTCTAAACCGGTTTCTCCGTTCACGCTCACCCAGTTAACACCCG
The DNA here is from genome assembly GCA_031261015.1 of Dysgonamonadaceae bacterium. GTDB lineage: Bacteria > Bacteroidota > Bacteroidia > Bacteroidales > Azobacteroidaceae > Azobacteroides. Next base: position 10,792 of record JAISKG010000251.1, read on the forward strand.
AATCGGGAATGGTAAAAGTGACTGCCGGTAAACCGCAATACATGGCTTCGGCCAGCGCGAGACCGAAAGCTTCGTTGCGCGTAATCGATGGAAAAACAAACAAATCGGCGGCGTATAAATACTGACGTAGTTCATTGTCCGAGATTCTTCCTGCAAAATAAACATTCGGCGAAGCGACTCGTTGCTTCAATTGCTCCGTCAACGGACCGGAGCCGGCCAGGACAATCACCGCATCTTCGGCGATCATCGGTGCGCTGTCGATCAAATAACGAAATCCTTTGTACGGAACATGCCGCCCGAAAGCGAAAATAATTTTCTTTCCTTCGTAGCGTTTCCGGATGGCGGCAATCGCCGCATCGTCGCCTTCTTGCTTCGTCAATTTTTCGCGATTGATAGTGTTTGCTACGACTTGCAATTTATTCGGCCACGGCTGCAAAGCTTTCGAGCCGGAACTGTATGCCGGACTTGTCACAATGATTTGGTCGGCGCGCCGGAGCAATAATTTTTCAATCGGCCTAAAAAACGTATAGAGAGCGCCTTGCTCAATAATATCGGAATGCCAATGCACAATCAGCTTGGTTTTGCGAGGAATCGCCGGCAGCACATAAAGACTGCTCAACGGATTCGGCGTGTGTAAATGCACAATCTCCGGCCGGAAATCGCGGAACATTCGCTTCAATTCCTTCCAAAACGAAAACGAAATCGATTGACTGAACCACTTTTTCCAAATTCCGCTGCGAACGACCCAAACTCCTTCATAAAATTCTTTTTCCGTGCGCTTTTT
>JAISKG010000272.1 GCA_031261015.1 Dysgonamonadaceae bacterium
CGCCGGTTCCAACGGCGAATGCTTCGGCGAACTCGTTCCCCGGAGAATATCGGCGACCAATTTTTTGCCCAAGACTGCGCCACTGCCTTCGTCGCCCAACACATATCCCAAAGAATAGACGTTGTCGATAATTTTTTCACCATCGTAATGACAGGAATTAGAGCCGGTTCCCAAAATACAAACAATACCTTCTTCTTTACGGGACAAACTGTGCGCCGCCGCCAGCATATCCGAATGCACTTCGATTGTATCCGACTGAAAATGAGTTCCTAAAGCATCAATTACTCCGGGAATGGTTTCCGGCGTGCAACCCGCACCATAAAAATACACAGCCGCAATCGCCTCTTTCGGGAGCATAAATTCCGTTTCCAAAAGGTTAATTATTGCCGGTTTATCCAAAAAGAAAGGGTTAATTCCGCGTGTCACGCAAGATTGAAGTGCGCCGTCTGCCGCCGCAAGTATCCAATGCGTTTTCGTAGAACCGCTGTCTGCAATTAAAATCATAGATGTTTCGTATTGAAATTCAAAATCGGCATCAAAATTACAAAAATAGTATTACATTTGCTAACTACAACGAAAGAAACAATGAGCATCAGCCACATCACCCACGGAGAACGCGACCTTCGGAATGCTATCGAACTGAAAAAGAAAATCGCGGAAATTTCCACCGAATATTTTTTTCTTTACCTTCATAATAAACCCATTGAATGGACGAAAGGCGCTCAGGAAAAATTACTGCAAACGGCGCAAACAACCGGAGCCGGCATGATTTATTCCGATCGTTATAAAATAATTAATGGAGAGATAAAACCTTATCCTGTCAATAATTATCAGCCGGGAAGCTTGCGCGATGATTTTGATTTTGGCGGAGTGATGCTGTACAAAACTTCGATTGCCCAAAAAGCGGTCGCTCAAATCGACGAAAATTATCAATATGCGGCCTTATATGCGTTGCGTTTACAAGTATTTCATTTATCGGAAATTATACACGTTCCGGAATTTCTTTATACGGAACCGGAAATTCCGGTCAACAATCTATTTGCTTACGTCGATCCCAAAAATCGAGCCGTTCAAATTGAAATGGAGCGGGCTTGCACGGAATATTTGAAAATGACCGGAGCTTATTTACCTCCTGTTTTTCAGAAAGTTGATCTTTCCGAGGGACATTTTCCGGTCGAAGCAAGTGTGGTGATTCCGGTTCGCAATCGTGAGAAAACGATTGAGCAGGCTGTGCGTTCCGCGCTGGCGCAAAAAACTTCTTTCCCGTTCAATATCCTTGTAATAGACAATCATTCTACCGATCGGACAACCGAAATTTTGCAACGATTAGCAGCAGAAGAATCGCGCGTAATTCATCTAATTCCTCAAGCTACAGATTCAGGCATCGGTGGCTGTTGGAATCTGGCAATCAACGATTTGCATTGTGGACGCTTCGCCGTTCAGCTGGATAGCGACGATCTGTATATCGACAAAAATGTGTTGCAAAAAATCGTCAACGCTTTTTACGAGCAGCAATGCCCGATGATCATCGGCAGTTACCGGATGGTTAATTTTCAACTCGAAGAAATTCCGCCCGGACTGATTGACCATCGCGAATGGACGTTGGAAAATGGACGAAACAATGCTTTGCGTATCAATGGATTGGGCGCACCGAGAGCATTTTACACGCCGGTAATTCGTGAAATTCAATTTCCGAATGTCAGTTACGGCGAAGATTACGCAGTGGGCTTGGCGATTTCGCGCCGCTACACCATCGGCCGGATTTACGAAGCTTTGTATTTATGCCGCCGCTGGGAAGATAATTCCGACGCCAATCCGGATATTACGCGCTTAAATGCTTATAATCAGTATAAAGACCGTGTGCGTACGATGGAATTGCTGACGAGAATCAGCCTGCCTTCGCTCGCTTCGGTCAAAACGCATACGTTTGATTTTCAAGGATATAAAATAAAAATGCAATTCAATCCGGTGCGTGTGCGTTCGGCGAATGCGAATGTCGATCCGACCGCTTTGAAAGAAAGAAAATGCGTGCTCTGCGCGGAAAACCGGCCGCCGGAGCAAAAAGGAATCAACTTCCTGCACTACACGATTTTACTAAATCCTTATCCGATTTTTCCGGTACATCTAACGATTGTCGAGCAGCATCATGTTCCTCAAAGTATTCGCGGCCGCTTGCCCGATTTTTTCCGTTTGTCCGACCTATTACCGGATTTTACGCTGCTTTACAATGGACCGAAAAGTGGCGCTTCCCTCCCCGATCATTTTCATTTTCAGGCTGGTAACAAAGGATTTTTGCCGGTCGAACAGGATGTTTATTCTTTTCCCGGCAAAAAATGTTTACAAAGCGAAGCCGATGGAAAAGTCTATTGCATGGAGAATTACGGGCGGCAATGTATCGTTTTGGAAAGCGCTCAGGAAGCATGGCTTTTGCACAAATTCGACAGTTTATTGGAAATCATGCAACGCATCCAGCCGCAGGAAACGGAACCGATGATGAATCTGATCACTTGGAAGAACAAAGATTTACGGCAATTAGTGATTTTCCCGCGCCGGCAACATCGTCCGCAACAATTTTATGCCGGCGGAGATCAACAAATTTTGGTTTCGCCGGGAGTGGTCGATTTCGGCGGAGCGCTCATTGTCGTTCGAGAAGAGGATTTTGAGAAAATAGATGCAGATCTCCTGCAAAATATTTACGCTCAATTGACTTACAGTGATGACGAAATGCAAATACTTTTGAATCAACTTATTCAATCATGAAACAACCGTTTATTTCCATTGGAATCATGGCTGCCGGCGAATTGCGTATGAAAGCCGATCCCGCACACCAATCGTTTATCGTTCAGGATGTTCCGATTGGTATTGATTTTCATTGGGAACGAAAAGAAGATCAGGAATTTCAAGGAGAATTTCAAATCAAAATGGTCGAAGGTAAAATGCAATTAATCAATATTTTACCTTTAGAAGATTATTTGATCAGCGTGATTTCGTCGGAAATGAGTGCTACAAATGCAGTGGAGTTGCTGAAAGCGCATGCGGTGGTTTCGCGAACGTGGCTGCTCGCGCAAAAGGAAAAAGCCGCGCGTGTAAATAAAAATTATGCTTCTATTCAAGAAACCGAAAATGAATATATCCGCTGGTATGACCGCGAAGATCATGCGCATTTTGATGTTTGTGCCGACGATCATTGCCAACGTTATCAGGGAATTACGCGAGTATCCACGCCGGAAGTGAAAGAAGCTGTCACCCAAACAATCGGTGAGGTTTTAACCTATCAAGGACAAATTTGCGATACGCGTTTTTCCAAATGTTGCGGCGGACGGACGGAAACGTTTGAAAATGTGTGGGAGCCGGTAGCTCATCCTTATTTACAATCAGTTAGCGATGATTTTTGCCAAACGAATAACGCTGAGGCTTTGAAACAGGTTTTGAACGGTTATGATCAGGAAACGCACGATTTTTATCGTTGGCAAGTCATTTATACTCAGGAAGAAATACAAGATTTAATCCGGCGAAAATCCGGTTGGGATTTCGGTGAAATCCTTGATTTGGTTCCACTCGAACGGGGAAAATCGGGACGGATCATCCGCTTGCAAATCATCGGAAGCAAAAGGAGTAAAATCGTTGGTAAAGAACTGTTTATTCGGAAAATTCTATCGGAATCACATTTATACAGTTCCGCTTTTACGGTAGAAAAAATGGTTGACAGCGGCACATCCGTTCCTTCCCGATTTATTTTGAACGGTTCGGGCTGGGGACACGGCGTGGGTTTGTGCCAGATCGGCGCAGCCATGATGGCTTTGGAAGGTTACGATTATCGCAGCATTTTGAAGCATTATTTTCCTGAAACAGAACTAACTAAAATCTATTGACCGGATGAAACCGCAACGAAAAATCAACCCATGGGTATGGATTCCTTCCCTGTATTTCGTCGAGGGACTGCCCAACGTGGCTGTCGTGTCGATGTCGGTGATTTTGTACAAAAATCTGGGAATGTCGAATGCCGACATCGCGTTTTACACCGGGCTATTGTATTGGCCTTGGGTGATTAAGCCCGTTTGGAGTCCATTTATTGATTTAATCAGAAACAAGCGCTGGTGGATTGTGGCGATGCAATTGCTGCTCGGCGCAGGTTTGATCGGCATTGCGTTCGGTATTCCGACGCGTTTTTATGTACGTTTCACCTTAGCTTTCTTTTGGTTAGTCGCTTTCAGTTCGGCCACGCACGATATTGCCGCCGACGGATTTTATTTATTGGGATTGAATGACAAGCAGCAATCGTTTTTTGTTGGCATCCGCAGTGTTTTTTACAAAGCCGCCACGATTTTCGGTTCGGGCGCGCTGGTGTATCTGGCCGGAAAACTAAGCAAATCGACTGAAAACGTTCCTTATGCGTGGTCAATCACGTTCTTGATCATGGGGGGCTTGATTCTTCTTTTCGGATTGTATCATCAACGGCAATTACCTCATCCCGAACAAGATGTTCCTCAAAAACAAATGCAGGCAAAAGAAGTTTGGTATCAATTTCTTTTGACATTCGCCGCCTTTTTCAAGAAAAAACACGTGATTCGCGCAATTTTCTTTCTGCTGACTTTCCGCTTCGCCGAAGCGCAATTATTGAAACTAATCCAACCGTTTTTGTTGGATGCACGGGAAGCTGGCGGATTAGGCCTCAGCACCGAAGACGTGGGATTAATCTACGGTGTTTATGGCGTTATCGGCTTGACTTTAGGCGGATTACTCGGCGGATTTGCAGCGGTGCGCGGCGGATTGAAACGATGGCTTTGGCCGATGTTGCTCAGCATGTTGCTGACTTGCATTGTATTCGTCTATTTGGCTTATTATCAAACGGATAATTGGTTTGTCATTAATCTTTGCGTGGTCGTCGAGCAATTTGGTTATGGCTTCGGATTCACGGCTTACATGCTGTTTATGATGCAGTTTTCCAAAGGCGAATATCCGAGTGCACACTACGCAATTTGTACGGGCATTATGGCGGCAGGCATGATGCTTCCGGGAATGTTTGCCGGAAAAATCGAAGAACGTCTGGGCGGCTACCTTCCGTTTTTTATTTATGTGATGATCTGTTCAATAGTGCCGGTTATTTCGGCTATTTTGCTGAAGATTGACGATGATTCTCCTCAATCCATTTCCGCGCATTAACGAAAGCTTCGATCCACGGACTGACTTCATCCGCTTTCCGATCTTTCGGATAATACGCCCATTGCCAAGGGAATATCGCCCGCTCCAAATGAGGCATCATCGCCAAATGGCGGCCATCGTTGGAACACAAGCCTGCAACCGAATAATCCGAACCGTTGGGATTGCCGGGATAACCGTCGTAGGTATATTTAGCTGCGACGGCATATTTCTTTTCTTCCAAAGGTAAATGGAATTTGCCTTCTCCGTGAGCGACCCAGATTCCTAATTTACTACCCGACAATGACTTGAACATCACCGATCGATTTTGCGGAATCGTTACCGAAACAAATTCCGATTCGAATTTATGCGAATCATTGTGCAACATGACCGGCGGAGTTTCGTGTTCCGGATAAATCAGGTTCAATTCCATCATTAATTGGCAGCCGTTGCAAATCCCCAAACTTAACGTATCAGGACGTGCGTAAAAATTTTCTAAAGCCTGTTTGGATTTTTCATTGTAACGGAAAGCGCCCGCCCAGCCTTTGGCCGAACCCAGCACGTCGGAATTGGAAAATCCGCCGCAGAAAACAATCATTTGAACGTCTTCCAAGGTTTCGCGGCCGGAAGCCAAATCGGTCATGTGAACGTCTTTTACGTCGAATCCGGCCAAGTACAACGAGTAAGCCATTTCGCGCTCGCCGTTGGTACCTTTCTCCCTAATAATCGCAGCTTTAATACCCGATAATGGACGATCGAACGAAAGAGCGTAATTCTCCAACAAACCACCGAAAGATTTCTTAAACTTCAGCAGCAAAGGCTGTTGCTTATAATTATCGAAACGTTCTTTCGCTTTGGCCTCGCCGCTTTGCTTGCGATCCAGCAAATACGACGAAGTGAACCAAACATCGCGCAGATGATCAATACCGAAATGATATTGCGCCTCGTTGTGAGTCAGTAAGATATGACGTTCTTTGCACGGACGGCCGATCTTGGTATAACCAATCCCTTGTTCGCGCAAAAAATCTTTAACTCTTTTTTTATCAATTACTTGAATAACAATGCCCGGATTTTCGCTAAACAATAGTTTGATTAAATCCGGTTCACACAGTCGATCCAATTGAATTTCCAATCCTCCTTCCGTATTTCCGAAACACATTTCGAGCAAAGTCGTAATCATTCCGCCCGCCGAAATATCGTGCCCCGCCAAGATTAATCCTTGATCAATCAGCATTTGAATCGCATTGAAAGCGTTTTTGAAATATTCGGGATTGCGAACGGCCGGCGCTTGACCGCCCAAGCGGTTTTGGGATTGCGCGAAAGCCGAACCGCCCAATTTCGACTTATCACACGAAAAATCAATGTGATACAAAACCGAATAACGATGATTGACAAGCACGGGAGAAACAATTTTTTTCACATCCGAAACCTCGGCTCCGGCTGAAATAATTACCGTTCCGGGAGCAAAAACTTTTTTCTCACCGTATTTTTGAGTCATCGACAAAGAATCTTTACCGGTCGGGATATTAATTCCCAATTCGCAAGCGAAATCGGAGCAAGCTTCGACCGCCCGGTACAAACGCGAGTCTTCGCCCGGATTTTTGCTGGGCCACATCCAGTTAGCGCTCAAAGAAACGCTCGCCAAATGTTCTTTTAAAGGAGCAAAAACGATGTTTGTCAACGCTTCAGCCACAGCCAAAACCGAGCCGGCGGCCGGATCGATCAATGCAGCTTGTGGCGCATGACCGATAGATGTAGCAATTCCCGCTTCGCCACGATAATCGAGCGCAACGGCTCCCAAATCGCTCAACGGCAATTGGATTTCGCCCTGGCATTGCTGGCGCGCCACTTTTCCCGTCACCGAGCGATCCACTTTGTTCGTCAACCAATCTTTGCAGGCAACAGCTTCTAATTGAAGTACATCTTCCAAATATTCTTGCAGATGTTTCACATCGTATTTTATTTCCTGAAAATGTTCGAAAATCGTCGTATCGTTCATCACCGTGCGCGGCGGTTTTCCGAAGAAATCGCATAATTGCATATCGAGTGGTTTCCGTCCATCCGGTTGAGTGAAAACGAATTGCATATCGCCGGTGGTTTCGCCGACTACATACATTGGCGAGCGTTCGCGTTCGGCAATCGCGCGCACTTGATTGATCGCGTCCTTCGGAAGAAGCAGTCCCATGCGTTCTTGACTTTCGTTGCCGATGATTTCCTTGGCTGACAAAGTCGGATCGCCGACCGGGAGTTTGTCCATTTCGATGCTTCCGCCGGTCGATTCCACCAGTTCGGAAAGGCAGTTGAGGTGTCCGCCCGCACCGTGATCGTGAATGGAAACGATCGGATTGCGCTCGGATTCGGCCAATGTGCGAATCACATTCGCCACGCGTTTTTGCATTTCCGGATTCGCGCGCTGAACAGCATTCAGTTCGATTCCGCTCGCATATTGTCCTGTGTCAACGCTGGATACCGCACCGCCGCCCATGCCGATGCGGTAATTATCTCCGCCCAAAACGACGACTTTTTCGCCGGCTTCGGGTTCGCCTTTCAATGCGTCTTTTTTCGCTGCAAAGCCCACGCCACCAGCCAGCATAATTACTTTATCGTAAGCGTATTGCTTATTATTTTCTTCGTGTTCAAAAGTCAAAACGGAGCCGCAAATCAACGGTTGGCCGAATTTATTTCCAAAATCGGATGCGCCGTTTGAAGCCTTGATCAGGATTTGTTCGGGAGTCTGATACAGCCATTTACGCGGCGGCATCGCATTTTCCCAAGGACGATCGTATTCGGTGCGGGGATAAGCCGTCATGTAAACAGCGGTGCCGGCGATCGGCAACGAAGCTTTTCCTCCACCCAAGCGATCGCGGATTTCGCCGCCTGTGCCTGTCGCCGCACCGTTGAACGGTTCGACGGTTGTTGGAAAATTATGCGTTTCCGCTTTCAGCGAAAGTACGGTTTCGATAGATTTAGTCTTGAAAAAATCGGGTTTATCTCCCGAAGCCGGAGCAAATTGCTCAACCACAGGCCCTTCGTTGAAAGCAACATTATCTTTATAAGCCGAAACCAATTGATTCGGATTTTTCTGTGCTGTCTTTGTAATTAATTGAAACAAAGTAGATTTTTTCTCTACTCCATCAATCACAAACACTCCGTTGAATATTTTGTGGCGGCAATGTTCCGAATTGACTTGCGAAAAGCCGAAGACTTCGCTATCAGTTAGTTTTCTATTTAATTTCCGGCTTACTTCGTTCAGATAATCAATTTCTTCTGCGCTCAAAGCCAAGCCTTCTTGTTGATTGTAAGCGGCAATATCGTCGATCAGCAAAATTTCGTCCGGCTTTTTATCAATGGTGAAAACCGTTTGATCGATGCCGGAATAAACCGTTTGCAGCATCGGGTCGTAAGTCGCCGCCTCGTTTTCAACAATAAAAAATTCTTCGATGCGCGCGATGCCCGGAATGCCCATGATTTGGGCGATTTCGACTGCATTGGTGCTCCAAGGCGTGATCATTTCACGACGCGGGCCGACTAACCGCGCTTCGATCTTTCCTTTATCAATGAGTTCGGCATTACCGAACAGCCATACTAATTTTTGAAGATCTGCCGGCGAGAGCGTAACGCTAACATCAACAGCAAGAATCGAATCGGTTTGCGTTTTGAAAAAAAGGATCATGAGAATAATCTATGAGTAATTTGAGTGCAAAAGTAACAAAAAAAAGTCCCTTGTTCAAGGGACTTTTGTAATTATTTCGTTTCCGAAACCTTAGCTGCTTCTTTTTTGTGACATTCCTCTGCTTTTTTCTCGGGACATTCAGCTTTTTCTTTCTTAGCCTTGCAGCATCCTTCTTTTTTAGCTTGCTCTTTACAAGCTTCTTTTTTCTTCGGACACTCTTCTTTTTTCTTCTCGCATTGTTCTTTCTTCGCTTTGCAAGGAGTTTCTTCTTTCTTGGCGTCTTGAGCCATTACCGACGTTGTGGCGGCAACGAAGATTATCATCAGCGCCGTGCATAAAATCTTTTTCATGTTTACTTTAATTTATGAAGTTAATATTAATTTTCTCCGGCAAAGGTAAAATAAATTTTCAAATTAACCTAAAAATAACATTTTGTTAACCCGGTTTTTGAATAAATAGCCTTTCCTTTGCACATTGAGTTTATCAGGAACCAAAATGATTAAAAAATTTCACCAACGAAACGATTATCTATGGAAAGGTCTTTTGGAAGATGTCTTCGATGACTTTTTACGCTTCATGCATCCCGATGCCGATGAAATTTTCGATTTTGGACGAGGCATCACTTTTCTTGACAAAGAATTAGCTCAATTATTCCCGACAGAAGAAGAGGATGAATATACCGTGAAAATTGTGGACAAATTAGCTAAAGTCTATACGAAAGAAGGAGATGAGAAATGGGTATTGATTCATTGTGAAGTGCAGGCAAAATACAGCAAAGATTTCTCGCAACGGATGTTTGCATATTTTTCCCGAATTTGGGACAAATACAACAAGCCAATTTCAGCTTACGCGATTCTGACGGAAAATAACCGGAAATCCCGTCCCAATCAATTTGTAATGAAGTTTTTGAATACAAAGTTGATTTATCAATATGAAATATATAAAATTGCTCAACAGAATAAGGAAGAATTGATGCAAAGCAATAACCCGTTTGCGATGGTGGTTCTCACCGTCCTCTCCGTTTTCGATGGAAAAGATCTGGGCAACATGCAAGAGCACGATGCCGCTTTGATGGAAATCAAACTTTGCTTGTCGAAAAAATTCTTGGCAATGGAGTTGCCGAAAGACAAAATTCGTATGATAATGAACTTCTTAAAGAGCTATATTCATTTTGCAAATCCGGAAAATAATATTACTTTTGATGCACAATTAGATCATATAAACAGAAAGGAGCAAACTATGTGAATAGAAGAATTGATTTTGACCACAGAAAGAAAACGTGCGGAAAAACTTGGTATGGAAAAAATTCTCTCTAATATGATACGAAAAATTTCGGATGACGAATCTATTGCCGACTTAGCCGGCGTACCATTAGATGTAGTCCGAAAAACA
>JAISKG010000001.1 GCA_031261015.1 Dysgonamonadaceae bacterium
GTGTTACTCACCCGTGCGCCGGTCGCCAGCGGTATTGCTACCCTGCTGCCCCTCGACTTGCATGTGTTAAGCCTGTCGCTAGCGTTCATCCTGAGCCAGGATCAAACTCTTCTTCGTTAGTTTGTTTTTTCTAATATCCTTTGCTCGAACAATTGACGGAGTCTTCGATATATGAATATCAATTACTCCTTAATTTACCTTGGCTTTACAATATATCTAATATTGCTGTACTACGTCGTTTATGGAAATGTTTCAAAGATCGCTTTACTTTTGCTTAACCCGCATTCGGGCAAAGCGGCTGCAAAGGTAAACCTTGTTTTCAAATTTACAAAGGATTTCAAAAATTATTTTTCAAATTTATTGTAAATCCTTTTCTATTAACAAAATATTTTTTTACCTGCTCCTTTGTTTTTATGTATCTGTTGGACAAAAACGCCCAACAGATACATTACACCTAAAACCAAAACTATCTTTTCGCCACTTCCCACGGGTGAGGGAAGCTCGCCTACCTGTATTTCTCCATTGGGATCGAACGTGTTTCTCAATTGCCCTTCGTCGCCGTTGCCAAAGGGGCTGTTTTCGGCAAACGTATCCACGAATTTACTTTGCGAGAAAACATTTTTATTCTCCAAACCGGATTTGCGTTGCCTAATGAGCGAGGTATTTGCCCAAACTCCGGTCGATAATAACAGACCCACTAAACAGATCCATCCTGCTTTTTTATATGATTTCATTCTGATGACTCCTTTATTTATTTATTAATTTCACGTTTTTAACGCCTTTTTCCGTGATCAATTTGACCAAATAGACTTCGGAACGGTCGCCGACCGCAAATGAACGGGAAGCGGCGCGAATGTTCTTTTCGACATAGAGGCATTGACCTTGTCCGTTATAGATGGCAATTTCGCGGATAGGATCGGAAGGCGAAGCCAGCGCGTAAATCGTGTGATCTTTGCAATAGACGGACGCTTGCGCCGTTTCCGGACGATCTACGCCAGTGGGCGCATTCGGCGAAAATTGGATAGCAAAACGTTCTTCATTGGCCACTACTTTGGAATTGACTTTTGCAGGCGTATAATTAAATGAGTAGGTATAAGAATCGCCGGTCAACAGGATTTCCTGATTTTCGGCGTAGTCGATCAACTTGATTTGAGCGTTGTAGGTATTCATTCCGTTGAAAGTCAATTGTATATTGCCTTGATAAGTGGTAGCCAAAGCCAAAGGAATCGTGATGTCGCTGGTGTTGATCACATTGGCTCCTACACCGATGCTGCCGCCGGACGCCTGATTTTTCAGGGTATAGACTTCAGGAGTGTCGCTGATTCCTAAGAGGAGTTTGCGGGAGTCTTGCGGGCAGAGGGTGACGTCGCCGTTTTCGCGGTGGGCGATAAAGGCGAGGATGGTGTGGGCGGGAGTGGAGGCGAGAATTTCCAGTTTGTTATTAAGGGCTTGAAGGCCGGCGTTTCTTAATGATGCTGAAGTGTTTGGGCGAGCGACGGAAACGTTGGCGACTTTGTACTCCAGATTGAAATTATCGGACAAGCCGGTTTTTTCTACGATAAAGGATTGCATTGGAGCAATGTACTGGTCAAGCGCAATACCTCCAATTTCACCGGTGCTTCCGTTGGGTGTATAGGCAGTAAATCCTTCACCTGTCCAGATTTGATAGGACTCTAAGATGTGATTAGCATTATCGCCTTCGTTGTACAATGCGCTAAAATCGAGGCTCGACATGTAGGGATTGCCTACTAAAGCCATTCCTTCGGAAAAGGCTGCGCGTAGGTAATGTCTTCGCTGTTCAGGCGATGCGAGTAACGTCCCCTCTCCTGCCCTCTTTCAAATATGCCGGTCGCTTGCGGTACGCCGCCTGATACGGTAAAATATTCGAAGTCGGTGTGACCGAAATATTTTCCCGGCCGTTCTTCCTGATCGAAGTAATGGTAAGGATTTGCTACGTTATAGCCCGCTGCATTTACTTTTTCGAAGCAAGGCAATTCCAAAACGCCGCCGAGTTTCGACAAATTGTCACCGGCCGTTCCTTTGTTTACCCAAACGATAAAACCTTCGCCCGGTTCAAATCCGATTTTATTGGAATTGTAATAATTAGTCCAAGCGCCTTTGATAAAATTGGATCCGTCGCTGACGGTTCCATTGACGGCATCGAATTTCCGCAAAAAAACCGAAGGTTTCCCGCCGAAAGCAATATCGCCCGAAACGATTCCCTGCATCGGCATCGACAGCATGTACCAGCGGTTGGTCATTTCCTGTGCGCCGTAATTCAACTGAACGTAAGCGCGTTTGGCTTCGAGTAAGTCGATGCGGCCGATTTGTCCGCCTTGCTCGAAATAAATGTTTCGGACAAATTTTACAGCATCCAAGGTAGGATAATAAGCTTTCCCGCCGGGAATAATGGCCGTAGTGTATTGATTCGGAATGCGTTGCGGACTCCAGTTGTTAGTATCGTTCCAATCTTCGCTGGTTCCTTGCCATGTCAGCGTTTCGCCTTTAGCCAATTCTATTTCCGACAAAGAGAAATCGAAACCGGCCGAAACCCAAGAAGCGCCGCGAATAATGACAAAATAAATGCCGTCGGACGGAGCGGTGAAAGCGCATTTTTTATCCGCGCCCGCTCCCTTGTAAGTAATAAAGGAAAACAGATCGGAAAGCGATTGCGGATCGTCTTTCCATTTATAATCACCGTAGCCGTTTACCACGCCGAAAGCAAACTGTTCATTATTTTCCGGACTATTATCCCAATGATCGGCAACATCTATGGGAAGCAGCGAACCATCATTGATATAGACTTGAAGAATCATTTGATCGAACGAATGGGTTTTCATGAACATATCGTAATAATACGTAGTTCCGGCCGTGAGATAAACCGGTTGATAAATCGCAAAACGTTCCCCTGGTTGCGCCGGTAAATCCGTGATTGATAAGGATGTAGTAGAACCTAAAGGATTTGTACCGGCCGCGCTCCAAGTCATGTTCGGCAATACATTGCCGATTGCTTTGGTGATCCACGCCTGTTCATAATTCATCTCTCCGCCGAAGATTTTATTGCCGTCGTCGGATTTTTGGATGATGCGGAACGTTTGGGTTGTATTTTCCGATGATGATCCGTTCACCGAAAGTTTTACCGTATAAATACCGGCATCTGCAAATGTATGCGAAAAAGTATTGGCAGTATTGTTCGCAACGGAAACCGGATTGCCGTCGATATCGATTATTTCCCACAGATAAGAACTTTCCGAAGGATAGACTGCGCTGAAATCGTAGGCGGTTTCAGTCAAGCCAATCGTTAAGCCGGAGAAAGCGGTATTAAACACATTGGTACCTGTTACTATAAACGGCGCATGATTCGTAATGGTAAAAGTGGCTGTTTGAGTACCAAAATTATTATTCAAATACGAATCATAAAAACTGTTCCAATAATCCTTTCGCCAATACCGGATTTCAACATTATAGGTTCCGGAACCACCGGTTGCTAATGCCAACAGGTTGATATTTTTGCCGTTGGCATCCCACATTTGATCGTTATAATTCCAGCTGTTATCCTGATTAACGGAATGATCGGCGGCTTGAAAATCAAAAGGTAAACTGTTCCAAGCAGGAGCGGAAGTTCCTTGTTTATACACGCGATACTCTACTCCCCACGAGTCAGCTAAAAAACCGTTTCCATCCCAAGCCCAACCAACAGCTACACCGCCGTCTAAGATAAGGGAGGAAACATTTCCAAAATTATATCCATTCAATTGAGAAAGTCCTACATTCCAAGTACATAAGGAATTAGTACTTTCACCATTATTGTTAACTTTCAAGGTGACGTTTCCGCCATTGTTCACATTCACATAAACAGCGACAGGACCGGAATCGCTGCCTGCCGACATTCGATTAAAAAAGCCAAGTCCTGTTAGTAAGGCGATTAATAAAGTGATTCGTTTCATAATTCTTTTGCGTTTTTAAGATGATTAATTTTAATAATAGTTTAATATATAAAATGATTTGGATAGTTTGTAAAAGTCTATTACCATTCCCCTCTCTGTTCTGCAAACTATTGCAGAACAGAGAAAAGGAAAAGACCAAACACATGAAAAAAAGGGAGGATTTTTCTCGCTTTTTGTTTACTTAATTATTATTTTTTGAATGAATCCATCCACTTGCAATACATACACTCCGGTCGAAAGACGAGAGTTGGAATAGGCGCCGGCGTTTTGCGATTGATCAACCAAACGTCCGTTGATTTGATAGATTTTTACTGTGGAAAAATCGCCTGTCACCGACAGGTTTTTACCGTAGATTGTAACGCCGACATTCGGGTTCAGTTGCCGGATACCGGTTTTGCCCGCCCAAGCGATGACTTCATCGTAAACGATGTCGCCGTTGACGTAAGTCAAAGTACGGTTTGTTTCCCGTAAAGTACCGTGATCGTCGATAGCTTCTTCGGTCGCATAAGTATCATTGCTCCACCAATATTTATATACTTGAACTTCCTGACCTTTCGGGATACGGTTTCCTTGAATTTCGTAGATCCAACTACCATACACGGCATTGTATTCCATGGCAATCGGGGTATCCCAGTCGCTGCCGTATAAACCGCGTACATAAACGGCCGACGTTCCTTCGGGAACTTCAACAGTCAGTGTCATCGTGCCTTCGTTGTATTCCACTATTTCGGTAATAATCAATTCATTATGACCGGTAATTTTTCCGGTTGCATCGACTTGGAAATACAAATTGTTGGTTTCGTTATCTCCTTCAAAAGGAAACATGCTCGGATTGATGTTTTTCCAGCCCAAGGATTTGGCGCCGGGACTCCAGCTGTATTCGCCCGGTTCGGCCTGCAAAGTGATCGTCCATTCCAGAGCATCGGCGGTAAGATTCATCGCGCCGTTGGGCGAAATCACGCCGGCATCGTGATACATCGGGTACCACCAATCGCCCGGAGTTCGCGGATTGAGAGCAGCCAAAGCATCGTCGATCCAAGTGTAGATGTTGGCATCCGTATTATCTGCCTCCGTTGAGGGATTCGTGACAACACCTTTCGTTAAATCAATCACTTTCAACGTGACGGGAAAAGTGGCGGCTTTCGTCGTGAAAACGAACAAAAGCATCGCCGAGAGTAAAAATAAAAAGTTCTTTTTCATGATTTATTAATTTTAAAAATGATTATTGAATGAGGAATGAAATGACCGCATCGTTGGCCGCCGTGTAGGTAAACCGTTGACTGCCGTTGCGAACCGTGAAAGTAGATTTGTTGCCCGAACGGTTGGCGACGATCAAAGCCTTCGATCCGTCGGGATTGACAAATGCCGTGATAAATAAATTATCGGGATGCGTTCCCGTAAACGTTGTATGGATACGTTTGGCTCCCACGCGCACCACTTTCGAGAAATGGGCGATGAGGTAATATTCGAGCTCCTTGCGGTAGGAACCGTCATCGTTGATTGTCACTACGCCGCGGCAATCTTTGCAGAATGTGCCACCCGGCGTGGTAGGCCCGTCTTGCGGATTCAAAGCCAAGTTCCACATTATGAAGTTTTTACAACCGTATTGAATGCTTGGAATCGCATAATCGGTTAAGTAATGCAACATCGTTTCCATGCGATCGGTCGCCAGATTATCGTTCCAGCCGCCGCCCGACAATTCGGTGAAATAAATGCCTTTATCGGGATGCATTTTGGTGACTTCCTGAATCGCCGACGGACTGCCTTCGTAACCGTGGAAAGCTGTGCCGGCCACATATTGCCGCGTATCGGGATCGTTCAAAATATTGAGCGGATATTCGTACAAATCGAAATTGTGATCCAAAATCAAAATTTTCGTCGTCAATGCAGCGGCTTTGAATTTCGGACCGACGTAATCGCGGATGATTTCGGACTGTTCGCGCCATTCCATCCGCATGGACGGATGTTCGGTCGATTCAAACAGCGGCTCGTTTTGGAGAGTCAGTGCGTCGATGGTGACTCCTTCGGCTTTCATCGCTTGTACGTATTTCACAAAATAATCGCCGAAATCGTTGTAATATTCGGGCTTCAAGCTACCACCGATCATCGAGCGCGAAGTTTTCATCCACGCGGGAGGCGACCAAGGGGAAGCCATGATTTTAATTTCCGGGTTAATTGCCAGAATTTCTTTCAGCACGGGAATCAAATCGCGGCGGTCGGTTTCGGGAATCGCAAAATGGTCGATACCTTCCGTATCGCAATAAGTGTATAAACCCAGCGAAAAATCGGACGATCCGATGGTGATGCGCAAAAAGTTGATGCCTGCGCCTTTTTCGCGGCTGAACAAATCATTCAACAGTGTTTGACGTTTGTCAGCTGCCATTGTGCGAATGAGGAAAGCCGACGAGCCGGTTAAAGCTGCGCCGAAACCTTCCATCGTCTGGTACTCGGTTTCCGGATTCAGGCGAATGGTAAAATCGCCCAAATCATTGGAATAATTCACGGCCGCTTCGCTGAACAAGTAATATTCGTTGCGCGAAGTCTGCCAGAAATGCACATCGCCTTCGATGGTCGTTTGTTCGTCGTCGAAACCGGAATAGTC
Organism: Dysgonamonadaceae bacterium; assembly: GCA_031261015.1. Lineage (GTDB taxonomy): Bacteria > Bacteroidota > Bacteroidia > Bacteroidales > Azobacteroidaceae > Azobacteroides. The sequence continues at coordinate 6,550 of JAISKG010000001.1, forward strand.
GTTGAAATTCAGGCAGGAAACGAACGATGCCAAAGCGATTGCAGCCACAGCAAATCCTATTTGTTTTTTCTTGATTGTTTTCATTTGTTGATCAGTTATTTACGATTATTATTTGATCCTTTCGACCGTCGTTGTTTTGTCATTCAGATTGATGGAAACGCGGTAAACACCCGGAACAATATCCGGTCCGGAAATCCAGTTTCCGTTGGGTTTGCCTTGGTTATCTTCTCCGGGCAATAATAAGCCGGCAGGAGTCAAGGTGTAGTCGGCCGAATTTTCTTCGCCGCCCCACATGCGCTGGTGGAAAAACTTCATATCGAATTTTTCGGTATAGAAAGTCGCCTGAAATTCGCCGTCGGCCATTTTGCGGCAGAAGATATAATCTTCCGGTTTGTTCCAGTTCCACGAAGTCGTCATTGCGTAGGGTTCGGAGGGGAAGCCCATGCCGGAGCCGTCGAGCCACAAGGCATCCGGGTAAACCGCTTCGGGTTGTTCCACGTAGAGGAAGCCGGTCGCCATGTTGTACAGGAATTTGTAAGAACCTGACAATCCCAAGAATTTGGCTTTATCACCGGCGGTAATTTCAAAGAAATCGGGCAAAAGCGCTTGGGTCAAATCTTCAAAACCGGAAAAAGTGACTTCCGCATTTTTCGTGAACGCCTTGGTGAGCGTCATGAAATCCACGCCGTCGAGGTTTTCCGATCCTAATTGAATGCCGTCGATTTGCAAGGGTTTCAAGCGATCGGCGTCGATCGAAAATTCAAAGGAATAGACATTGAAGAACAATTGCTTGAAAGCCACAATCAAAGCATCGCGATACTCGAAATCGGGATCCGATTCGGAACAAACCGCCAATTCGCCGTTGACATTTCCCCAGACAAAACCGGAATAGTCGATTTGGTTGTCGGCCGTCAGTTTTTGAGCGATTTTGAAGGAAATGTTATTTTTTTCGATGTTCGTTTTCACCGACTGGTATTCGTTGGCAACGCCCAAGGCTTTGTTGGCTTTCAGCACGGTTCCATCCTGAAAAACGAAATAAATCGAGTTTCCGAACGAAGCGGGACGTTTGGCGCTGACCTGAGCCGTCAAGGCTTTTTCGGTCGTATTTCCTTCCACGTTCGTGAGTTTGAGGTAAACTTCAACGTCGGTATTATCGGCAGCGTTGGCAACCAGAGGAATCCGGTATTTTTCGCTGATCGAGCACGAATTTCCGGGGGTGCGGATCTCCGTTCGTTTAACCAAATTATCGTTAACGATAATTTCCACGCGGAGCGTGGAAAGCGGCGTCTTCGCATCCGAGAGCACAGCGTTCAGCACGATGGAATCGCCAAACACGATGACGGAAGGATTTTCCGCCTGCGTGGAACGAATCGTTGCCGACTCGATCACCGGCGTTGAATCCGGAAAATGAGTGCGCGAATCTTTCTCCTCGCAAGCTGCAATCAGAAGCGTGGAAATTGCCAAAATGAACCATTTTATATTTTTCATATTACGAATGTTTTAATCAATTAATAACCGGGATTTTGTTTCAAATTACGATTCAAGTCGAGTTCGCTTTGCGGGATCGGCCAGAGCAATTGCGTTTCTTTCATTGCCAGTCCGTATTCCCGTTGATGGTCGGTGCAAGCGCGCATCGCCTGAATGAAGCGGCCTCGCCGTTTCAGATCCATCCAGCGTTTGCCTTCAAAGGCAAATTCGAAGCGGTGTTCGTTTTCGATAGCGAGGCGCATGTCTTCCTTAATAGCGGCAGTCGTGTTAGGCAAGCCGGCGCGGGTGCGGATTTGATTGACCAACTGCGCAGCTTTGGCGGTGTTGCCCAATTCGTTTTCCGCATCGGCCAAAAGCAAAATCGCTTCGGGCAGGCGGTAAAGCACGATGTTGTTCTTTTCCTGCGCGCGGATTTTCCAAGAATAGGGATAAGCGCTCGACGGCCAATAAGTATCCGTCCATTTGCCCGATACATCGTAGAGAAGAATGGAGGCGTCGCGGCGGACGAGATCGCCTTCGCGCGTAAACGCATCGTATAAATCATGACTGGGCGTGTTGAATTTTTTCCAATCGATGCCGACGAACATTTGTCCTGCCCAGTTGCCTAAGGTTGTCCAACTGTTGTAATCCACTTCAAAGATGGATTCCTTGCTATTTTCGTTCAACAAATCCAAGTAAGGTAAAATCCCTTTTTCCAACGGATTAGCGACTGCGAATACATCGTTGTAATGGGGGAGCAAACCGTAGCGGCCGTCGTTCACCACTTTTTCCGCGTATTTTTTCACCGAAGTCCAATCGGTTTTTTCCACGCCGTCTTTGGTGGCATAAACTTCCGCCAAAAGTAAATTGGCAAATGCTTTGGTGATTTTAAATTTGAATGCGGAATAATCGGCCACATTGGCCTGCGCATATTCGAGATCTTTCACAATCTGCGCGTAAATATCTTCGACCGAAGATTGTGCAGGATACAAAAGCGGATAAACTTCCTCCAGATTTTCCATGCTGATTTCGGGAATCGCTTGCAAAATCATCGGAACCGAACCGTAAATACGCACCAGATTGAAATAGCAGATAGCGCGCATAAAAGCCGCTTCGCCCAGAATCTCGTTTTTGCGGGTTTCCGTTAATGCCGGGTCGGCGATGGCGGGCACGTACGTGAGAATCGTATTCGCTTTGGAAATATGCGTATAAATATAATTCCAATCGCGGGAAACGTTTCCATTCGTGGAAATCAATCTCAATTGGTCAATTTGCACCGTTTGATCTTTGGATTCGCCGGCGTAGGCGTTATCTGCCTGTGCGTCATTCATGATGTACAGATCCAATTGCCAAAATTCGGAAGCGAAATCGCTGTAAGCTCCGTTGATTAACTGTTCGGCTTGAACGGCGGTTGTGTATTTCACGGAGTCCTTGCCGAAACCTACTTCCAGATTTTCGTTCGTAAGTTCCGAATAAGGTTTTTCATCCAGAAAATCGCAAGCGAGCAAACACATGCTTAGTAAACATCCATATACTAAATAATTAACTATATTTTTCATCTTTGTCGTTTTTAAAAGGTGAGATTAAAACCAAAAACAAAAGAGCGTGTTTGCGGAAACGTACCCATATCCACTCCTATTAAATGGAGGTTGCTGTTATTATTCGATTCGGGATCGTATCCACGATATTTTGTCAGGGTGAATAAATTGCTGGCCGTTGCGTAAACAGTCAATGCTTCGGATTTGAATTTTCGTGTCAATTTCTTATCGACATTATACGCTAAAGTCAATGTTTTCAAGCGCAAGTAGGAACCATCTTCCACAAAGCGGGAAGAAATCAGCGAGTTGTTGGGATTGCCTGAGCGCGGGATATCGGTGATCATTCCCGGCCGCATCCAGCGATCCAGCACTACTTTTGATTGATTTTTCGAATCGACCATTCCTTCGAGATCCATTCGGGTAGCATTGTAAGTATCATTTCCGTAAGTACCTTGTAAAAAAGCGCTTAAAGTAAAGTTTTTATAAGAAAAATTATGCGAAAATCCGAAGATAAAATCCGGTTGGGCGTTTCCGATATACGTACGGTCGCCCGGATCAAGGATCCCATTTCCGTTTCGATCTTCATACATCATATCTCCTGTTTCGGGATCAACGCCTTGGGCTACATATCCGAAGAACGTACCCAGAGGAAAACCTTCTTCTTCCATCATGACGTAGCCTTTGTCTTCCAGATCGCCGGCAGGACGGCGGCCTGAAATATTCAATTTTTCAATCCGGTTTTTATTGAACGACATATTTAGAGAACTGTCCCATTTGAAAGCGCCGGTGAGTATGTATCCGGTCAAATTAAATTCAAATCCTTTATTTATCATTTCTCCATCGTTTCGCATCGGTACGCCTCTTCCCAAGGTAGCGGGAAGATTGACATAAAGCAACAATTCAGTGGTGTGTTTGTAATAAACGTCAAATTCGCCCGTCAAGCGCGAGCCGAACAATGACAAGTCTAAACCGGCATTGTACTGCGCGGTGCGTTCCCATTGCAAATCTCTATTTCCCAATTGACTTGGACTGATGGCCGGTCCGTTGCCGGTTTTTTCCTGTTTATCGACGCGGTATTTATCCAGATAATCGTAATTGTAGATTCCGTTTTGATTGCCGTTTTGTCCATAGCTGACACGGAGTTTGGCATCGTTGACTACCGAAGTAAGCGTTTCAAAAAAAGATTCACTGGAAAAACGCCAACCGGCTGATACCGAAGGAAAATAAGCCCATTGATGATCGGGATGTAATTTCGACGATCCGTCGGCACGCAAGCTGGCCGTCAACAAATAGCGGCTTTCGTAATCGTATTGTACTCTACCTAAGTAAGAAATGAGGGCATTCCCTTCTTTCAATGAGGTAGCTGTATTAATTTTATTGGCCATATTCAACGTCATCACGGAAAAAGTAGTTCCTTTGGCAAAATCTTCCGCTGCCATATACGCATTATTGTGCTCGTGTTTGGAATAAGTGGCGCCGGCGATTGCCGTGAGGTTGTGCGATTCGTTGATTTTCGTTTGGTAAGACAGGATATTTTCACTCGTCCAAGTCAACCAGTCGTCGTCGGCATGTTCGCCGCGCCCGTTGGCATTCCGTCCATAGCCGGTTTTGACCGGATCAACAAACATATCCCAAGTATGGGAAGTGAAATCGACCGACAAGCTCGGTTTGAAATGCAATTTCGGAGTGAAAATAAAATCCAGACCGACGTTCCCCATAAAGCGGTATTCGCGGTTCAAATCGTAATTGGAAGCTTGAGCCAGCGGATTTTCCCACGACGATTGAAAAGGATTTGTGGCGTATTGTCCCGGATTGCTTTCGTCCCAGATTGAGAGGAAGGGCGGCGTATTCAAAGCAGCCATCACGATACCGCCGCGCCCTGCATTCTGATTATCGGTTGCATTATGCTTGGAATTGCGAGCGAAACTGAGGTTGGTCGAAACTTTCAACCATTCTTTTACTTCAGCATTTACGTTGCTGCGCACGGAATAGCGGTCGTAATCGGCCGGAGCGATGATTCCCGTTTCATTCTGATAACCGCCGGAGATGAAATAATCGGATTTTTCGTTTCCGCCCGACAAGGAAACTTGATAATTCCGCTGGATTCCCGTACCGTACGTTTCTTTTTCCCAATTGGTATAATGGTGATTGCTGTAATCTATGGATTCGCCGCGCTCGGTCATCAAATCGTAATACTCCTTTGTATTTAGCGTTTCAATGGATTTGGAAAGATTGGAAAATCCGGTGTACATCGACACATTTAATTGTCCTTTGTCTTTGTTTCCTCGTTTAGTGGTAATCAAGATAACGCCGTTAGCTGCCCGCGAACCGTAAATGGCTGCCGAAGAAGCATCTTTCAGGATCGTCATCGTTTCGATGTCGTTGGGAGCAATATTGGTAATATCGTTCGTCGGGATTCCGTCCACTACATAGAGCGGATCGCTGTTGGCGTTGATGGAAGTAGCTCCGCGCACACGCACCGAAAGTCCCGCTCCGGGTTTGCCGGAAGGCTGGGTGACTTGTACGCCGGCCGCTTTTCCCTGCAAAGCCTGTTGCGGTGAAATAATCGGACGTTCCTGCCACTCTTTAGACGAAACGGTCGAAACGGCCGTCGTCAGGTCGCTTTTGCGTTGCGTGCCGTAGCCGATGACAACAATTTCGTTCAAGCCCACATTGGAATCTTTCATCACCACTTTCATGGAAGCGGCGGCCGGAAGTTCCATGGCGTTCATTCCGATGTAAGTAAAGATGAGCGTTTGTCCTTTTTCTGCGGGGATCGAAAATTTTCCGTCGAGATCTGTTACGACGCCCGTAGTTGAACCTTTGACGGCGACGCTCACTCCAATTAACGGTTCTCCCTGCGTATCCGTTACCGTTCCGCCGGCGATCCCGCCCTGAGCGAAAACAGACAAAGAAAACAGGAGAAAGAAAGCGTTTGCCGCCATGCAGTAAATGAATTTTCTCATATTCTATTAAATTTAAGTGTTAAACATAAATATTGCGTTGCATTATTTTGCTGTACAAAAGTATTTCATCGGAGTTGAAAAACAATATTCAAATACAACTCAATAATACGTCAAACGTCAAAAACGAATACGTCAATAATACGTTTGTGTATTTTTGCTTAGATTTGACTTAAGAAACTTGTTAGACTGTCTTCGCGGCTCAATTCGAATTTTCTTCTCAAGCGGTAACGAAGCGTTTCTACTCCGCGCACGGAGATATTCAGCAAAGGCGCAATTTCTTTGGAGGATAATTGCATTTTAATAAAAGCGCACATTTTTCGTTCGTTCAAGGAAAGCGTCGGGTATTTCTCAACAATCTTCTTGGTAAAATTATTGTGGAGCAAATCAAAATGTTCTTAAAAATTTTTGAAATTGTCGTCCTGACCGATGTG
>JAISKG010000078.1 GCA_031261015.1 Dysgonamonadaceae bacterium
AAGCGATAAATTTCCATTTATTTTTGGAAAACAAAAAGAAAACCAAACCGATGACTGGATATAGTTTAATAAAAAATCCCAAAGCAATAAAACAAGTCGCCCAAAAGTCTTTTCCTTCCTTGACGGCAATGTAACTTCCAATGATCAATGTAGTTACCAATGATCCGGTTTGTACGGAAAGAAGCGAAGTAAATAAATCATGCAAAGGAATATAGAAAATAATGACACGGTAATGCCATGCCACCGGCAACCGATAAATCGCATAAAACAAGACGAATACTAAGGAGAAGACCCAGAGCGCATTACCGATTGCGGAAGGAAGCAGAGCAAACGGCGCAATCAAAACGCTGAAAATCGGTCCATAGTAAAAGTTATCGCGATATTCCGCCGGGTATTCTGCATACAAATTCATCTGATTCACAAGGTGATCGAATGCTCCTTTAAATACCAGAAAATTATTACTGTATCCGTGGAAGATATGCCACACTGCAACATACAAAGCGATCAGCATCCAAACGGCAAAAATAAACCTTTTGTTCGAAAATAACGGTTTTTGGAAAAATACAGTTATTTTATTCATAATTAGTTGTTTGTGTGTCTAAATTTGTCTGATACTTTTTAGCGGTGCAAAGATACATGAAATTCTCCGAATTATGTACAGACATATAAAAATTTCAAAGCAAATACACGAAATGTCCTGTTAGGGACAAAATGTTGGTAGAAAGGGAGCAAACATCCCCGGGTCGGTTCCGTGCCGTCAGGTACGGAATGTGGTTATTATTCAACCAATTTAAAAACATATTTTTCATCATATTCAACGCCAAAACTTTTTAGGAAATCAAGGTATTCTGCAACCATATCTCGCTTTTTATGATGTTCGGGTTGATTGGCAATGTATTGTATCACATTATTTAACTGTGATTTTGAATACGAAAATGCACCGTAACCCTCTTGCCACGAAAAATGCCCCATCACAAAACGCTGTCCGTTTATCCATTCGGACGATTTACCCTTGATGACTTTCATTAAATCGGATAATGACTCTACAGGACGCATGCCGAACAAAACATGTACATGATCAGGCATTCCACCGATTTGCAGTATTTTATGTCCGTGATTTTGTATAATACCAGTCATATATTTGTATAAGTCTTCACGCCACGATTCTGTTATTAGCGAAATGCGGTTTTGAACGGCGAAAATGCCGTGTATATGGATTTGCGTGTAAGTGTTTGCCATTTTTATTTGTTTTGTACTCACATTCCGTCCCATACGGGACGGATCTGAAAGTGTTGTTATTTTGTTTTTTACCAACATTTTGTCCCTTACGGGACATCCGAAATTGTCTTTATTTTCCTTTAAAGTCCACAAAAATTTCCCAATTTGTACAAGTCAAATAAGAAAAGCGAGGGATATTTTCCTAACAAGTTTTTTCTAATCAAAGGTTTAAATAATGAAAAAATAATAGCAGTTAATGCACTCAGTTTCAATTGATCCAAAGCGGCTTTGGTTCGCACCAACCGGGAATGATCGATGTAAACGGGATCTTGTTGCAATAATAAATCATTGATTTTCTTCAAGTTCCGGATTCCGGATTCCGTTTTCCGAAGGAAAGTTTCCGCATCTTCCAAACCGATATGTATCAGTGGATTATCAATGTGTTGAATAGGGATGCCGGCGGCTAATAATTGAAGTCCGAAAAGCGTATCTTCGTGTCCGTAGCCATCCAAACTTTCATCGAAACGGATTTTTTCAAAGAGGGAACGGTCGATCAAAAAGTTGTTGGTTTCAAAGCCGTGATTCGGATTTTTCAGTCGTTCGGCGACAGGCTGGCTTTCTCTCGCGCGCCCGTATTTCCATCGGAGATATTTTTGCGGATCCGGTTTCTGTTCCTCGTATATGCGGCCGCCGTAACAAACTATATTCGGCTGACAGTAAGATATATAATTGGAAATATAATTCTCAGACGGAACGGCCGAATCGCAATCCATAAAAATCAAGTACGGATATTGCGCTTCCTGTGCTAAGCGATTTCGAATCCGGCTCCGGCCAATGTTTTCGGGTAATCGAATAAAACGAAGAAAAGGCAAGCAAATCGCCTCATTCCGATTCGTAAAGTATTCTTCGGAAGCATCGTCCATCAACAAAATTTCAAAAGGCAAACCGGTTTGTGTCGCTTGGCGATGCAAGCAATGAACCAAGTTGCTCACTTCAAAATTGTAGATGGGAATGCAAATGCTAAGCATAAAACCGTTATCGAATGGTTGATAAATAATGAATCATCTGCCGTCCCAATTCCCTGACTTTCAAGTTTTCGTGGTTGTCTTTGACATTCAACGCGCTGAAAGACAAATCGTACAAGGGATAATTGTTTTTCTTGAATCCCACCTTGATCGAGGCGTCGGCATTCGCACAAAGATATTCGAGCGCCAAGTTTTCTCGAATAGTGAGATCAAACAAAGCATCCTGATGAGTCTTTTTCATCTCCTCGGCCAGCGTTTTCAAATGATTCTTAAACCAATCGTAAGCCTCTTTGTCTGTGACGATTTGGAACGGTGAACCCGAATAATCGCCGGTATCTTTCTTCTCTTTGAACGCGTAAGCCGTCACTTTTTTGCCCATGCGCTTCAGTTGCTTCACGAAAGCATCGACTTCCCCATAATTTTCGGTGTCGAACAAAATCAAGATTGTGCCAATATCTTTCATATTCAGATAGCGATGCTCTATTGAATTGTTTTTCAATTGCTTACGTATCTGACTTTTCAATATCCATTTATTCATTTTCAATCAGTTATAGCATTGCTAAAAATTCGTTTTCCGAAATGATTTTCACATTCAGTTTTTGGGCTTTCTCCAATTTGGCAGGTCCCATATTTTCTCCGGCAAGGACGTAATCCGTTTTGGATGAGATCGAACTCGAATTTTTCCCGCCGTTTCTTTCGATCATTTGCTTGTATTCGTCCCGCGAATGTAGTGAAAAAGTTCCACTTATCACAAAAGTTTTTCCTTGCAAAATATCGGTGCGATCGGCTAAAGCTTCCTCACTCAGGGACATCTGGATTCCGTACGAACGTAATTTTTCAATCAACTGTAAATTGGATTCGATGGTAAAATATTTCAATACGCTCCGGGCGATATTATCCCCTATATCTTCTATTTCAATGAATTGATAATAATTAACCTGCATCAATTGGTCAATCGAATGAAAGGCGTTCGCTAATTTTTTCGCCACTGTTTCGCCGACGTAACGGATGCCCAACGCAAACAATACGCGGTCGAAAGGAACTTGTTTCGAAGCTTCGAGGCTTTCAAAAAAGTTGCTCACACTTTTTTCGCCCCAACGTTCCAATTGCAGCAAATCGCTTTCTTTGATTTCGTATAAATCGGCTGTATTTTTCACCAATCCGGCGTTGTAAAATTGATCGACCGTTTCGGTCCCAATGTTGATATACATGGCTTTACGGCTGACGAAATGCTCGATCATTCCCTTGATTTGCGGCTCACAACCCAGATGATTCGGGCAATACCAAGCCGCCTCGTCCGGCTCGCGGATCAGAGGCGTTTTGCAAGCGGGACAATTTTTGACGAACTTCACTTTATCGCCCAGCATAAACCGCGCTTCCTTATTGACCGACACGATTTTAGGAATGATTTCGCCTCCCTTTTCGATGCAACATAAATCGCCGATATGAAGATCCATCGCGTTGATAAAATCTTCGTTGTGAATGGATGCCCGGCGGACGGTCGTTCCCGAAAGTAAAACCGGCTCCAGATTGGCGACCGGCGTTACCGTCCCGGTTCGTCCCACTTGAAAATCGACGGAATTTAAGCGGGTTTCCACCGATTCGGCTTGAAATTTGTAAGCGATCGCCCAACGCGGCGATTTGGCTGTCCAGCCCAGATTCAGTTGTTGGCGCGCCGAATTGACTTTGATGACGATTCCGTCGGTAGCGACCGGCAGATTTTTCCGCTCCTTGTCCCAATAATTGATGAACTCAAAAACTTCTTCCAACGTGCTGTATTTCCGGATTGCATCGGAAATTTTAAATCCCCAGGACTTAGCGGCTTGCAGATTTTCGTAATGACCGTCGCAAGGTAAATTTTCGCCCAAGAGATAATAGACAAAAGAATCTAATTTGCGGGAAGCGACCACAGCCGGATTCAGCAATTTTAGAGTGCCGGCG
>JAISKG010000117.1 GCA_031261015.1 Dysgonamonadaceae bacterium
CGACCAACGTACTGCCCGAATACTGAGCCGGATCGGCAAAAACCGCATTCACCACCACAGCGCATTGATCGGCAATCACCATCTTCTTAAACATGCCCCATAAAATTTGCCTCAATCCATCGACAAACAACGGATAATCAAACATGTGCGGCTTTTGCAGTTGTGGAATCAAGGTATTGGGGCGGTCGATCGGCCCCGACAAAATGCTGGGGAAAAACGCCACGTAAGTAGCAAAAACAGTGAAATCGCGCGTCGGTTCATATTTACCACGATGAACGTCAATGACATAGCTCAACAATCGGAAAGTATAAAAACTGATCCCGACCGGCACGCCGATTTGAAACGTATATCTATGTACTTGAAAACCAAGATGCTCAAACAATTCCTGAAATGAACCGATAAAAAAATTGGTATATTTGAAATAACCCAGCACGGCGATTCCGAAAACAACACCCAAAGTCGAGTACAAACTATTCCGCCGCGCCGTTTTCGCAGTAGAAATTGCCATTCCCAAACCGTAAAAAAGTACGGTAGAAAGAATCAGCAGAGGCAAAATCTTCCAATCAACATAGCCGTAGAAAACATAGCTTGCCGCCAATAAAAGAAAATTTTGCGCCTTTGTTTTTCCATTCAACACCCAACGGTAGAGTATGAAAAGAATAGCAAAGAATACAACAAATTCCAGCGAATTAAATAGCATTATCTTTATTTATGAAGAATGCAATCGACCATTTCTCCCACATTTTTCCACGAAAGGATTTCTTTGGAAGTAAATTTGATTTTCAATGCTTTTTCGATCGCGACAATGAGTTGGATGTGCGTAAGCGAATCCCAGCCTTCCACATCATTGGCGGTAGTTGCATCGGTCAAATGAATGTTTTCGTCGTCCAATACATCGCGAAAAATGGCTTCGATTTTAGTCAGAATTTCTTGTTTTTCCATGATTATTTTACTATTTCTCGGTGATTTAATCCAATTTTAAAACAGCTAAGAACGCTTTTTGCGGCACTTCCACATTGCCAACCTGTTTCATTCGTTTTTTGCCTTCTTTTTGTTTTTCGAGCAATTTGCGTTTGCGGGAAATATCGCCGCCGTAACACTTGGCCGTCACGTCTTTACGCACCGCTTTGATGGTTTCGCGAGCAATGATTTTGGCGCCGATCGCCGCCTGAATCGCTACGTCGAATTGCTGGCGGGGAATCAATTCCTTGAGTTTTTCGCACATCCGGCGGCCGAAAGTGACGGCGTTGTCCACATGCGTGAGCGTGGAAAGCGCATCCACTTGCTCGCCGTTCAGCAAAATATCTAATTTCGCCAATTTTGAAGGACGGTAATCGTGCATGTGATAATCAAACGAGGCGTAACCCTTGGAAATACTTTTCAATTTATCGTAAAAATCAATCACGATTTCGCCCAACGGCAGATCGTAAATAATCTCGACACGATCGCCCGAAATATAATCCTGCTTCACCAAAATGCCTCGTTTTCCAAGACATAAAGTCATGATCGGCCCGATATATGCGGTACTCGTGATAACCGAAGCGCGAATAAACGGCTCGTCGATATGATCGATCAGCGTAGGATCGGGCAATCCGGCCGGATTGTGTACTTCCTTGCAATTGCCCTGCTTGTCATACACTTTGTACGAAACGTTCGGCACCGTCGTGATGACGTCCATATTAAATTCGCGGTCGAGCCGTTCCTGAATAATTTCCATGTGCAGCAAGCCCAAGAAACCGCAACGGAACCCAAAACCCAATGCCACAGACGATTCAGGTTGGAAGGTGAGTGAAGCATCATTCAACTGTAATTTTTCCAAAGAAGAGCGGAGATTTTCAAAATCTTCCGTTTCAATCGGATACAATCCGGCAAAAACCATTGGCTTTACTTCCTCGAAACCTTCGATAGCGCGGTCGCACGGTCGCTTGACATGTGTGATCGTATCGCCGACTTTCACTTCTTTCGAAGCTTTGATTCCGGAAATGATATAACCTACATCGCCGCAGATAACTTCTTCACGCGGCGACATTTCCAATTTTAAAATGCCTACTTCGTCGGCTTCGTATTCTTTTCCTGTAGCGACAAATTTCACCCAATCGCCTTTCCGGATCGAACCGTTTACAATCTTGAAATAAGCGATGATTCCGCGAAACGGATTGAAAATCGAATCAAAAATCAAAGCTTGCAGGGGAGCTTCGGGATCGCCTGCCGGCGCAGGAATTTTTTCGACAATCGCATTCAATATTTCATATACGCCCTCGCCGGTTTTGCCGCTGGCGCGCAAGATTTCTTTCCGGTCGCAGCCCAAAAGATCGACGATCTGGTCTTCCACTTCTTCCGGCATCGCGCTGGGCAAATCCACTTTATTGAGTACAGGGATAATCGTCAAATCATTGTCGAGCGCCATATAAAGATTGGAAATCGTTTGAGCCTGAATGCCTTGAGCCGCATCCACAATCAGCAGTGCGCCTTCGCAAGCGGCGATTGAGCGCGACACTTCATACGAAAAATCCACATGTCCCGGAGTGTCTATCAAATTCAAAATATAAGATTGTCCCTCGTGAGTATAATTCATTTGAATGGCGTGGCTCTTAATAGTGATGCCTCTCTCTCGCTCCAAATCCATATCGTCCAACACTTGCGCTTGCATGGCTTTGCCATCCACCGTTTGAGTATATTCCAATAAACGATCGGCTAACGTACTCTTACCATGGTCGATATGAGCAATAATACAAAAATTCCGGATATTCTTCATTCGGTTTTTCTCAAGGAATTATTTTTTGGTTTGCAAAAGTACGAAAATTATTGCATTTTAAGTTTTTTATTGTAACTTTATCCCGATTTTTTAGAGAGAGTTTTAACGGGACTTCAACTCTCTTTAAAAATCAACAAGCGGAAAGAATTTTTTTAGAAGTCCTCTTAACTCTTAAATTTTTTACCAAATGGCTAAAAGACTACTTTTATCGATGGCTGCTATTTGTATTCTCGGCAGCGCGATGGCATTGAATCACGGCTCAATTATTAAAAAAAATGTGCAATTATACGCACAAATTGAGGGTGCAGGTCCTAATATGACGCAACCCATCACAGGCGTTACCGTAAGTTTCAAGATGGTAACTATCGGAAACGTCGGTTGGGCTTGGACAAAACTGGAAGGCGCAGAAATTATGGGCTACGACTATTCTTCGCAAGTCCGCTTTTGGGACGGAACTAACGGCGCCGGCGAAAGAGAAAAACAACTCAAAGGGCGCACTGCCGGTACGCAGGAAACTTACGGCAAAATAATCAATTTGCCTGTAGCTACAAACCCCAACCGCGTTACTATCCTGCAGCATAGTTGGGAATGGGAATTTCGTGAAACTCCGTTTTTTGATTACAATTTTACTTTAGCTAACAGCGCAGATGCAGGCGACACTCAGGCTCCCGTTTTGGCAGATCCTGTTATTGCTAATCAAACGGCTACGCAATTGACTTTATCTCTGTCGGCAACCGATGCAAATGACGTATTTTATTACATCGAAGATGCAGCCAATGGTTTTGCGGAAGTATTTTTTAACAATCAGGCCGTATTGTCGCTGACAGAAGGTACGGACTACGCTTTCAGCATCAAAGCGATCGACTTTTCGGGTAACGAGAGCGCTGCGAAAATCGTCAATGTTACAGGACAAACTTTTGTTTGCAATAATCTACTGGAAGACAAAACGTTGACGGTCGGTACGGTTTATTTTGCGCCTAATTGGGGACAAAACAACAATTACACAGCTGAAGTTGACGCCGCTAACGACGTTGCTATTCATTTGACGGATGCTACTTATGGCGATTGGCAAGCGCAATTTCCGATCATGGTGGCTACGCCGCTTGCAGTAACGCCGGGACAAACCTATACGCTTCAAATGGATGTTGAAGTTTCCAAGAATACGATTTTCTATGTTAAATTCATGGACACAAGTGATGATGCATTCTTAGAAATCACAAGAAGGACTCTTACTGCAGGAACAAATTCTTTGAGCGCTTTTGATTTGACATGTCCTGAAGCATTGACTCAAATCACAAAAATTCTGTTTGATTTTGGCGGCAACCCTGCCGACGTGAATTATGCCATTTCCAATATTTCCGTATGCGGAGAAGAAAAAGTTCCGGAAGGTGTTGCAAACATGAAAGCAGACGCAGCTATATCTGTTTATCAAGCGGACGGAAGAATCATTATCAATTCCGAAAAAGAACTGTTGACGGCTAATTTATACACGGTCAACGGACAAAGTGTAGGTGTAAAGGTAGAAAACAAGGCTATAAACACATCAAATCTGTCCGGTGGCATGTACATTTTGCGCGTAGTGGATGTACAGGGCAACACTGCTTCCTTTAAACTGATATTGAAATAAATCATTCGCATCAAATCTTTTCCTGCCCGTTTACGGAAAGGGACAATAAAACGGTAGGGGTGAAAAATTTTTCACCCCTACGTTCCTTAAATAACCAATAACCTAAAAAGAATAGAATAGAAATGGATTAAAAAATTATAATGGATATTCGTCAAACGCGTAAAGTACTGTCGATAAATATCTTTCGCCGGTATCGGGCAGAATAGTGACAATCGTTTTGCCTGCATTTTCCGGTTTTTTCGCTAATTGGGTGGCGGCAAAAACGGCGGCGCCCGAAGAAATTCCTACTAAAAGCCCTTCTTGTTTGGCTAAGGCGCGGCTGGTACGGATCGCATCGTCGTTTGATACGGGAATGATTTCGTCCACAACTTCAGCATTATACGTTTTCGGAATGAAGCCTGCTCCGATTCCCTGTATTTTGTGCGGGCCGGGATTTCCGCCGGAAAGTACCGGAGAGTCAGCCGGTTCGACGGCCACGATGCGGATGTTCGGATTGTGTTGCTTCAGCGCTTCGCCCACGCCGCTCACGGTGCCGCCCGTACCTACTCCGGAAACGAAAATATCGATTTTTCCGTCGGTATCATTCCAGATTTCTACGGCGGTCGTCCGTTTGTGCACATCGGGATTGGCCGGATTTTCAAATTGTTGGAGCAATACGGCTTGCGGATTTTGCGCCTGCAATTCTTTGGCTTTGGCGATGGCGCCTTTCATTCCTTCCGCACCCGGAGTCAATACCAAATTAGCTCCCAAAGCTTTCAAGAGATTGCGCCGTTCGATACTCATGGTCTCCGGCATCGTCAACGTCAATTTGTATCCTTTCGCAGCCGACACGAAAGCCAAACCGATACCCGTATTACCACTCGTAGGCTCGATTAATTCGCTGCCCTGTTTCAAAACGCCTTTCGCTTCGGCGTCCTCGATCATTGCCAGAGCAATGCGGTCTTTCACGCTCGAAGCCGGATTAAACGCTTCGATTTTTCCGATGACTCGTGCATTTAACCCTTGAAGCTGGTTATAATTGGAAAATTCCAACAACGGAGTGTTTCCTACTAAATCCGTTAATTTTTTTGCTATATGTCCCATTTTGCTTGAATTTTTTGGTGAATTAATGGTACAAAGGTAAAGGATGAAGTATGACAGTGCAATACCATTTAAATGGTATATTACAGACATTTGCATTTTCCAAAAAAATACTCTATCTTTGCCCCGCTTTACGTAACCGCTGGTGGGAAAAAGTGTGGCCCGCGAATGTTGCGTTTGGTTTTAAAATAACTATAAAAGCTAATCAAGCATGGATTTAATTAAAGTAGCGGAACAAGCATTCGTTAATGCGAAAGAAGCAGAATTCCCGAAATTCAAAAGTGGCGATACCGTGACAGTCGCTTACCGTATCAAAGAAGGAAACAAAGAACGTATTCAGCAGTATCGTGGCGTAGTGATCAAAATTGCCGGTCATGGAGATGCCAAACGATTCACTGTCCGCAAGATGTCCGATAACATCGGCGTAGAACGTATTTTCCCCTTAAATTCTCCGTTTATCGAAAGTATTGCTTTGAACAAAGTCGGAAAAGTTCGTCGAGCAAAATTGTATTATTTGCGTAAACTGACCGGTAAGAAGGCGAGAATCAAGGAAAAACGAGTATAGTTTGAATAAGTTTTTTTATGATAATAAGATTTAAACAGGGAAAAACTACGAGCAGGGATGCTGGTAGTTTTTTTATTTTTTTCGTATCTTTGCGATTATAAATTATATTTATCTCAAAAAATGGATATTTCCCTCGTTATTCCGTTGTTAAATGAAGCAGAATCCTTGCCTGAGTTATACGCTTGGATCACGCGGGTAATGAAACCGGCCGGCTACAGTTACGAAATTCTTTTTGTCGATGACGGTAGTACGGATGGTTCGTGGGAGATTATCAGGCAATTGCGGAACAAACACTCCGAAGTCCGGGCGATTCGTTTCCGCAAAAATTACGGCAAATCGCCTGCTTTGCATTGCGCTTTTCAACGTACGCGCGGCAAAGTGGTGATCACCATGGATGCCGATTTACAAGACAGTCCCGAAGAAATTCCGGAACTTTACCGGATGATTATCGAACAAAATTACGATTTGGTTTCCGGCTGGAAGAAAAAACGTTACGATCCGATTACTAAAACATTACCTACCAAATTATTTAATGCGACCGCCCGCCGTTTTTCGGGCATTCGGCTGCACGATTTCAATTGCGGACTGAAGGCTTACAAGCAGGAAGTGGTTAAAAATATTGAAATTTACAACGATATGCACCGCTGGATTCCTTTTTTAGCGAAAAATGCGGGATTTACGCGCATCGGCGAAAAAGTGGTGCAGCATCAGGCGCGCCAATACGGGCAAACCAAATTCGGCCTGGACCGTTTCACCAACGGCTATCTGGATTTGTTTACTTTGTGGTTTTTGTCGAAATTTGGGAAAAAGCCGATGCACTTTTTTGGATTGATCGGCAGCTTGTTGTTTATCATCGGACTTTTTGCCGCGTTAGTTGTAGGCAGCATTAAGGTTTATGCATTGGGAAAAGGGATTCCCGCTCCTTTGGTTACAAATACTCCTTATTTTTATATTTCCCTGACTTGCATGATTATCGGCGCTCAATTATTTTTGGCCGGATTCATTGGGGAATTGATTACCCGCAATGCTTCCGACCGAAATAACTATTTGATTATCGAAGAATTAGAATAAACTGAAAGTATAACCGACTCCAATATAGAAAAAATGATGGCTGTATTCTTTGCCGGCCATCGTGTAGCGCCAACCGCCGAAGGCTTTCATCGTGTCGCTGATATTTCCTCTAAAATGCCATCCGATATTGAATCCACCCGCACTGGCATTTAGCAAGGGCTGATCGGCTTTGTCGGTAATGCGCAAGTATTGCCCACCGATCGTTGGGCCGGTCGCCCACGAACGCATCAAGATCATGTAGTAATGCAAATCAAGGTTGAGTGACAGTAATTTAAGCTTACTATCATCGCTGAAGTCATCTTTCAAGGTCACGTTCGAATTGAACAAACCGTTGAGGCTGAGTTCGATCGGGTCATTTACATGATAAGAAAGATTTAATCCGTACAACGGATCTTCGTAATGCGTGATGTAACCGCCCATCGCTCCCACGAATAAGTCGCCTGCTTGAGCGTATGAACACACTGCGGAAAAAACCAACAACAAACTAATAATTCCCTTTTTCATGCGTATGGGTATTATTCAATAATGATCAATTCAGCTCCTTCCAATACGGAATCACCTTTGTTGACTTTTACTTCCTTGATTACTCCGTTGCGGTCGGCGTTGATGACATTTTCCATTTTCATGGCTTCGAGTACCAAAAGTTTTTGACCTTGGCTCACCGCATCGCCGGCTTTGCAAAAAATATCGATGATCGTGCCGGGCAGCGGCGAACGCACGGCGCCTGCAGCTCCTCCTTGGCGGGGACGCGCTGCCGGAGCCGGAGTTGACACCGGATCAAGCCGTTGGATCGTTACCGCCGGTTTTTCCGGTTTCTTCATTTCCACTTGGTAAGGAACACCGTTCACTTCCACTTCGGCAACCGCATCTTCGATACGGTTGATGGCTACTTTATAAATAGTACCGTTGATAGTATATTCAAAATTTTTCATCATTTTATTTTCTGATAGGGGTTCTTCTGAATGTGGGTAACTTGAAATTCCACGGCGAATAAACTTGCACCGGACGCTTGAATGTCAGCACGTAGCTTTCTTCGTCGTGCAATTCCGTTGCTTCATAAAGCGCTAATGCAATAGCTGCATACACTTCGCCAAATTGCTTATTTTGTTGTGTCGCCATAATCTTAATTATAAAGGAAGATTATCGTGTTTCTTCGCCGGATTCGTCTGTTTCTTGGTGGCCAACTGCTGCAAAGCGCGGATCACGCGGAAACGAGTGTTGCGCGGTTCGATCACGTCGTCGATGTAGCCGTATCTCGCTGCGTTATACGGATTTGCGAATGCTTTTGTATATTCGGCTTCTTTTTCTGCCAAGACTTTTTTCGGATTGTCGGATTCTTTAGCCTCTTTAGCGTAAAGCACTTCGACAGCTCCTGCGCCGCCCATGACGGCAATTTCCGCCGTTGGCCAAGCGTAGTTCATATCGCCTCGTAATTGTTTGCAACTCATCACAATATGCGCTCCACCG
>JAISKG010000133.1 GCA_031261015.1 Dysgonamonadaceae bacterium
CCGGCAAGTATTCAATATTTCGTTAAAGGCTGATATTGCATTGAGTTTAAGCGTCGTAGCCAATTTCTATTATTATATACTGACCGAAGATTATAATACCGTCAACGATTTAAATGTCAATTGCTTTTCTTTATTAAAAATTGTCGGTAGCGATACTATTCCAAGTTGGTTGATTTTAGCCTACAATTCCATCAATCTTTTTGAGTTAGCCTATCTCCTTTTATTAATTCTATTGATACGGACAAGTTTTCAATTGAATTATCTAAAATCTACTGTTTTTGTATTCCTTACTTATGGAGTCGGGAATTATTTATATCTCGTCGCTATGACTTTCCTGTATTTATACTTTAATTGATTATGAAGAAAAATCGCATATCCGCTCTATGCACTTTGTGCAGTTTCATTTGTTTTTCAGTTGTCTTGCTGATACAATTCGTTCAAAAAAGAGAGATACAAAAAACGGCCTATCAAAACATTCCTGTTTTCTCTTTACCGGATATGAACGGACAACAAGTAAGCGAAAAATTTTTGCAAAAGCATACTCCTACTCTATTTTTATTCTTCGATCCGGGATGTGATCTGTGTCAGGAAGAATTTCAACAAATCAATCAAAATCGCGAACAGTTGAAGCGAGGACAAATCGTTTTCTTTTCCGTAGAGCCAGCCGAAACGATACGGGATTTTCTGGATAAATTGCATTTTTCGCCAACTTCCAATATGTTTTTTCTCATTGATACTAATGAAATTTTAATGAATACAATGGAAATAAAAGGTCCGCCGACTTCTATTATTTACGATAAGGATGGAAAACAGATCAAGCGTTTCGATGGTCCTGTTAAAATAGAAACTTTAATCAAATACCTGTCCGATTGAAAACCAATTTCAAAAAAATATTTGTTCCTCAGCACGGACAATTCGCCTGCGGCCTTGCCTGCCTCGCCATGATCGTCAAATACCACGGCGGCGAAGCGCGGCAGGAAGAGATTCGCAATATCAGCGGAACCACTTTGCAGGGAACGACTTTACTCGGCTTGTATCAGGCTGCCGAAAAACTCAATCTGATGCCAGAAGCTTACGAGGCCGGTTTGGAAAACCTGAAACAACTTTCGGCTCCGGCGATCCTGCACGTAGTCAAAGACAAAACACTGGAACATTATATCGTATGTTTCGGATTTGAAAACGAACGGTTTATCATTGCCGATCCGGGCGAAAGCCGTATCAAAAAAGTAACGGAAACGGAATTGGCGAAAATCTGGCAATCCAAGGTCTTGCTGATGCTGACGCCTACACGCAATTTCGTAAAACGAAACGACGAAAAAAGAGAAAAATTTCTTTGGTTGAAGAAGATTGTCGAAGAGGATTTTCCGGTTCTGTCCCTTGCTTTTGTTTTAGGCGTAATAATTTCTGTATTAGGTCTTTCCACCGCTATTTTTTCACAAAAACTGATTGATGATTTATTGCCTTCCAAAAATCTGGAAAAAATCTGTTTGGGGTTGGCCTTGTTTTTTATTTTACTGATAGCTCGTAGCGGATTGGATTTTTTACGGAGCATTTTTATGTTGAGGCAAACGCGCGACATGAATAACCGGCTGGTAAACAGTTTCTTTTCAAAAATCCTGTATTTGCCGAAATCGTTTTTCGATGCAACGAAAACGGGAGAAATCATTGCGCGCATGAACGATTCACGGCGCATTCAACAAACTTTGTCTTACTTGGTCGGCGGCGTTTTGATTGAAATTTTAATTCTTCTGTTTTCCATTATTTACTTGCTGTTTTATTCTTGGAAAATGGCTTTGATTGCTGCTGCCTGCATCCCATTTTTTGTACTTTTAGTTGTGTTGTATAACAATAAAATCGTTGAAGGACAGCGCAATGTGATGGTGTCGTATGCCGCCACGGAAGGAATGTTGATCGATTTTGTGCAGGGCGTGAACGAAATCAAAACGGCGAATCGCCAACCTGTTTTCCATCAATCCGTTAAAGTCATGTACGGCCTGTTTCAGGAATTTGGCTATAAATTGGGCATGCTGGGAAATCAATATGGATTTATTTCTCAATTAATCAGCACGTTAACTTCTGTCGCGCTAATGGTCTTAGGAATTGTTTGGATTTTAAACGGGCAATTGAAATTGGGAGAATTAATGGCGATTATCACTATCGGCGGGATGATTATTTCCTCCACAGCAAGCCTTTCGAGCGTAAATATCCGGCTGCAGGAAGCCGGCGTTGCCTTCGACCGGTTTTATGAATTTATGAAAGCGAAACCGGAATTTACGCCGGACGAAAACTTTCAAACCATTGAAAAAGAAGCGTGTGAGGCTCATTTGGAAATCAAAAATATTTCGTTCCGCTTCATTGGACGCAAAAAATTATTTGAAGATGTATCGATGGAAGTGCATACGGGCGAGATTATTTGCTTGTTGGGCGAAGTCGGTTCGGGTAAAAGCACGATTATTCAAATTTTACAAAAACATTATGCCATTGAAGACGGTGTCATTTTATTTAATGGCAAATCGCTATCGGATTATTCTACGCCGCTTTGGCGGGAATATACCGGCGTGGTGAGTCAGCACACCAAGATTTTCAGCGGCACGATCGGCGAAAATATTTGTCTGGGAAATTTTCAGGAAGAAAGGAAAGCGGTGATGGATTTTTGTAAAAAATACGGCTTCAATCGTTTTTTCAACGATTTTCCGCAAGGTTTGGAAACTTTGGTCGGTGAGGACGGCATTAATCTTTCGGGCGGGCAACAGCAACTGATCGGTTTTGCCCGTGCACTGTATCGTTCGCCTTTACTTTTGCTGTTGGATGAACCGACTTCGGCTATGGATAAAAACACGGAGCAATTTGTAATTGATCTGCTGGAGAAAATAAAACCGCAGACGGCGATTGTGCTGGTCACGCACCGGCGGCAGCTTGCCGAGGTGGTGAACCGGGTTTATGAATTGGAAAACCAAACAGTTCAATCAATAAACCGCCTTGTCAAATCACCATAGGCATCAATCCGCCGGTCACGCAAAAACGGCCACCACCGCCTTACTTCTTCCGATCGCTTCAACGAAATCGTCACAACCAAGTTTTCTTCCCGATTATCCGAAGCCTGAGCAATCATTTCGCCTTGCGGTCCCGCCACAAAACTGTTTCCCCAAAACCGGATGCCTTGCGTTTGCCCGGAAGGATCGGCCTCCCAACCTACTCGATTAACGGCAATTACGGGCAATCCGTTATACACTGCATGACCTTGTTGCGAAAGAATCCAAGCATTTCGTTGCCGCTCTTTTTCTTCTTCCGTATCCGATGATTCCCAGCCGATGGCAGTCGGATAAATCAACAATTCCGCGCCGGCCAAAGCCATCAAACGCGCAGCTTCGGGATACCATTGATCCCAGCAAACCAAAACGCCCAAGCGACCAAGCGAAGTATCAATTGGACGGAAACCCAAATCGCCCGGCGTGAAATAAAATTTTTCGTAATAGGCAGGATCGTCGGGAATGTGCATCTTGCGGTACTTACCGGCGATATGTCCATCTGTATCAATTACTACTGAGGTGTTGTGGTAAAGTCCGGGAGCGCGCTTTTCAAACAGCGAGAGTACCAAAATGACTTCCAATTCTTTAGCTAAACGGCCGAAAAATTGCGTAGAAGGACCGGGAATCGTTTCGGCTTCATCAAAACGCGCCGGATCTTCGGTTTGGCAAAAATACAAGCCGTTATGCAATTCGGGCAAAACAATCAGTTGCGCGCCACGTGCGTGACAATCGCGGATATTCGCCTCCAATTTGCGTTGATTTTCTGCACGATCGGCCGTATGGGACTGTTGCACCAATCCCACTTTAAGTGTTTCCACCGGTTGTTTATCTTTTTCTTTCATTTTCAATCATTTATTTGCAAAGGATTCCTTCCGGAAACTGCATGGTGACACAATGTAAACTTCCGTGCTGTTTGATTAATGGCAAGCAGTTAATTCCGAGAATCTTACGATCGGGAAAAGCGGTTTGCAAAACAGCTTGAGCAATCTCATCCAAAGGAGAATTGTAAGTGGGCATTAATACTGCATCGTTGATAATCAAAAAATTAGCGTAAGTAGCGGGTAAACGTTTTCCTTCCTCGTCATAAACTGCTTCGGCCATTGGCAAAGCGATGAAGCGGTAAGGTTCGCCGTTCAAAGTACGAAAAGCTTGCAATTCTTTTTCCATCAAAGCTAATTCGTTGTAATGCTCGTCGTTGGGATCGTTGCATTGCACATAAGCGATGGTTTGTTGATCGCAAAAACGCGCTAAAGTATCAATGTGACTGTCGGTATCATCGCCGGCCAAGTAGCCGTGGTTCAACCACAAAATACGTTGAATGCCAAAGATCATTTGGAAATAATCTGCAATTTCCGCACAACTTTTGTATTCGTTGCGGTTGACCGACAACAAGCATTGCGAGGTCGTTAACATCGTGCCTGCGCCGTCGCTTTCGATGCTGCCGCCTTCCAAAACCATATATAACATGCTTTGATAAAGTATATTAGAAGCCAAAACATTTTGATCGAACAAACGCCGCGTAATTTGATTATCCTCATTCGCCGGAAATTTCAATCCCCAGCCGTTGAAGGTAAAATCCAGGCAATAAGGCGTTTCGTTCACAAAAACGGTGATTGGCCCATGGTCGCGCGACCATGTATCGTTGGACGGAATTTCACAGAAAAGAATGCGGGATTCGTCGATCGCGCCCAAGGCGAATCGCACTTTTTCGACGGATCGGCAAACAATCAGCAAACGTTCATGCGCTACAATAGCTTGCGCAATGGCGACAAAACAAGGCTCAACTTCATCCAAGACCGGCGCCCAATCGGTTTGCTCGTGCGGCCATGTCAACATCACGCCGCTTTGAGGCTCCCATTCCGCAGGTAGGCGGATTTCCAAAACACGCGGCTCCATAAGCGATTATCCGCGGCTATCCAAGCTGTTAGGATCAGGATTGATCTCTTCATTGGCTTGTTCGATCACGTCGGGATTGGTTGTATTTTCTACAATTTGCCGGTAGGTTTCACCGACAATATTTGTATCGGAATGCAATTGTTTTTCTTTTGTTTTCATATTTTATTTCCATTCAAATGTTACTTTTCCTTGTATATTGGCGGACGAACTGCCAATTAATGCCTCGAATTGTCCGGGTTCGACTACCCATTCGTGACGTTTATCGTCGAAGAAACTCAAGGCGTTTTTATCCAAAGTGATCGTTACCGTTTTTTCTTCACCCGGATTCAGCCAGACTTTTTGAAATCCTTTCAATTCCTTGACGGGACGGGGCAAAGACGCTTCCAGATCACTCACATAGACTTGCACAATTTCCGCTCCGGCGCGTTTGCCGGTATTTTTTACGGGAACCGAAATTTTAATTACATCCGTGCCGGACAATGTTTTTTTATCAGTCGTCGCTTTTCCATAAGCGAAAGTCGTATAGCTCAAACCGTGGCCGAAAGGAAAAAGAGGCTGAATTTTCTGTTGATCTGCCCAGCGATAGCCCACAAACAGACCCTCTTTGTATGTTTCGTCTTTCGTGGCTGTTTCGGGATAATCGCCCACGGAATGCGCGCCCACATCCATCAATTGCACGGGGAAAGTAAACGGCAATTTCCCGGAAGGATTCACATCGCCCATCAACACGCGCGCTAAGGCATTGCCGGCTTCCGAACCGGAATACCATGCTTCCAGAATTGCCGGAACTTCTTTCACCCAAGGCATTGCCACCGCATTGCCCGAAATGAGGATGACGACCAAGTTTTTATTGGCTTTCGCCAAGGCCTGAATCAATTGATCTTGTCTGTAAGGCAAACCCAGAGAAGCGCGATCTGCTCCCTCGCAATCTTGCCCTTCATGTTTATTCAATCCACCGATAAAGATCACATAATCAGCGGATTTGGCCACTTGCACCGCTTCGGCGGTCAGAGCAGCCGGCGTGCGATCGTCGCTCAAATCTTGTCCCGAAGCCAATCCGTCTTGCTTCGCCGAAACTTCGCCGACATAACCGCGCGCGTAAACGATTTCGGCTTGCGATCCGATCCGTTGTTTGATTCCATCTAACGGCGATTGTTCATAACGCGCTTTCAACGAAGAGCTTCCTCCTCCAATCGTCATCATTTTAATGGCATTTTCGCCGATCACGGCAATTTTTTTCGCAGCAATCAAATTGATGGGCAATACTTGGCGATCATTTTTCAATAAAACCATCCCTTCTTCGGCGATCCGGCGGCCTGCCTCGCTGTGTTCGGGAGTCGAAAACGAGCCGAAAGGACGACTGCGGTTCATGGTTGTGCGAAAAACCAAACGCAGGATATTGCGCACTTTCTTATCCACTTCTTCCTCTTTTACTGCGCCCGACCGAAGCAATTTCAGGAAAGGATCGGCCAGATAATAATTGTCGTAAGCGTTGCTCACGCCCGAAGTCAGGCCATCGGTCCAAGTGCCGAATTCCATATCCAAACCGTTGTAAATCGCCTCTTTCGTGTCGTTTACGCCGCCCCAATCGGAAACCACTACGCCGTCGAATTTCCATTCGTCGCGAAGAATCGTTTTCAACAGACGCTCGTTCTGGCAAGCCCATTGCCCGTCGAAACGATTGTACGCACCCATGATCGCCCACGCATTCCCTTCAGTCACAGCCGCTTTGAATGCAGGCAAATAAATTTCGTACAAAGTGCGATCGTCCACATGCACATCCACAAAATTGCGATCAACTTCCTGATTATTGAGTGCATAATGTTTCACGCAAGCGGCCACGCCGTTTTTCTGAACTCCTTGTATATAAGGAACGACCATGCACGAAGCCAAAAAAGGATCTTCACCCATGTATTCAAAATTCCGCCCGTTCAAAGGCGTACGATAAATGTTCACGCCGGGGCCTAACAACACATTTTTATTGCGGTAGCGAGCTTCCTCACCGATGGATTTTCCATACAAAGCCGCCATTTCCGGATTCCAAGTCGCTGCTAAACAAGTCAATGCCGGAAAAGCCATACACGAGTCGTTTGTCCAGCCTGCTTGATCCCATTCGTCCCATAATACTTCCGCGCGGATCCCATGCGGCCCGTCGGTCATCCAGTTTTCCGGAATCCCCAAACGGCGAACTCCCGCCGAACTGAATTTGGATTGCGCATGAACCATTGCGACTTTTTCCTCCAATGTCATCTGGGAAAGTGCATCTTCTACTCGCGCTTCAATCAGCTGGTTATCATCTAAATATACTGGAAGCGAATGTTGTGCCTGCATAGCAGAACTAACTAAGATCAGAGCTAAAACGATCTTTATTTTAAACTGATGAATCATAGAATTAAAATTTACTTATAAATATTATTTGGGTTTCAACGGAAAATGGTTACAAATTTAATACAAGTTTGAGAAATTGCAAGAAAATATAAACAACTCATCCAAATATTCCTGCAAAAAATTGAATTTAAAACAAAAAAGGCTTTTTTCACTTCTTAATTATTAAAAAAGTGTCTATCTTTGCGACTTATTTGAATTTTTTAAAAAATAAGATTATTTAAGATGAAAAAACGAAAGAATGTAGCTCTTTTGACAAGTTTGTTTTGCAGTTTGAGTTTACCGACTTACGCCAGCGAAGCCGACTTAGCGATTCCCGATTTGCACACGGGAACGTTTCACATTTTCGGCGGAGAAATTTCGGCTTGGAACTTCTTGTTCTGGGGTGCGATTATTATCGCCGGCACTTTAGCATTCAGTTTGTTGCTCCGCAATCAGGTTAGGAAACTTCCGGCGCACGATTCGATGTTGAAAGTGGCTCAAACCATTTACTCTACTTGCCGTACGTATCTCGAACAGCAGGGTAAATTCCTCCTGATGCTGTTCGGTTTGGTGGCCGTTGTATTGTGCATTTATTTCTTCGGATTGTTGGGACAATCGGTTGGCGTAGTTTTGCAAGTGCTGCTGTTTTCGATTGTGGGAATGGGCGGTTCGTATGCGGTGGCTTGGTACGGTATTCGCGTGAATACGTATGCTAATGCGCGCACGGCGTTTGCTTCGCTGAAAGGTCGCCCGTTGGATGTTGTAAACATTCCGTTGAAAGCCGGTATGAGCGTCGGTTTATTCCTCATTTCGCTGGAATTGGTGATGATGGTTATCATTTTAT
Source organism: Dysgonamonadaceae bacterium (assembly GCA_031261015.1). Classification (GTDB taxonomy): domain Bacteria; phylum Bacteroidota; class Bacteroidia; order Bacteroidales; family Azobacteroidaceae; genus Azobacteroides. The sequence goes on from JAISKG010000133.1 coordinate 8,137, forward strand.
TATTTGTTCCACGTGACATTGTGGGCATTTGTTTCTTGGGATTCGCGATCGGCGAATCGTTGGGAGCCAGCGCATTGCGTATTGCAGGCGGTATTTTCACCAAAATTGCCGACATTGGTTCCGATTTAATGAAAGTAGTATTCAAAGTAAAAGAAGACGACCCACGTAATCCAGGCGTAATTGCCGACTGTACAGGCGATAACGCAGGCGATAGCGTAGGTCCTACCGCCGACGGCTTTGAAACTTACGGCGTGACCGGCGTGGCGTTGATCACCTTTATTACATTAGCTGTTCCCAATCCCGATCTGCAAGCCAAATTAATCGTTTGGATTTTCGGAATGCGCTTTTTGATGGACTTCCTGTCGGGATGCTCGTTCTTTATCAATCAAGGTATTTCTAAAAAATTATATGGCAATAAAAAAGATTTCGATTTTGAAGCTCCTTTGATGCGATTGATCGTGATTGCCGCCGTGTTGTGTATTTCGGCAAGTTTTGTGATGAGCCATTTGTTGCTGGGCGATTTACCCGATCCAACTTTATGGTGGAAATTAGCCGTGATCATTGGTTGCGGAACTTTGGGCGCTCTGTTGATCCCCGAATTTACCAAATATTTTACCAGTTCCAAATCGCGCCACGTGAAAGAAATAGTAATCGCATCGCGCGAAGGCGGACCTTCGTTGAATATTCTTTCAGGTATCGTAGCCGGTTATTTCGGT
>JAISKG010000178.1 GCA_031261015.1 Dysgonamonadaceae bacterium
AATTGTGAAAATAACCGGCGGAAAACAAATCCACTTCCTGCGGACGAATGTCGGGACCTGCCGGAAACCAAACATCCAAAGGCGATCCCGAAGCCGAATTTTTGGCTAATTGCAAATATTGCACGTGATGCGAATAACCGGCTTTCACCGACGAAACATCTGTGAGTTTATACACGAAAGCCACGCCCGGCTCCCAAGCCGTATAAAGATGCTGCACGTTTCCCATGTTTTGAAACGCAGAAAAACGCAAGCCGTAATTCAACGATAAATGATTCGTTAGTTTCTGATCATTCGACACATAAGCTGCATATTCTAAAGCTTTACGTTGAGGCATCCAAAACGTACTGTCGTTTTGGAATACGCCACTGACAAATATTTTTCCAAGATTCAAATTGTGATGTGTTCCCGAAACTCCATACGAAAAATCCCAGAGTTCGTTGACGGGCTGGCGAAAATCAGCGCGCAACATGACGTCGGAAATGCCGGATTTCCAACTTGCGCTCAAACCGCTCATATCGCCGGCCAAAAGATATTGGTAATCCGACCAGTGAGTACTGAATTTTCCAAAGAGATTTTTCGAAAATGTATGGCTCCACGTCAGCGAAGTCGCCGTATTGCCGTACTTAAATTTTCCGATTGCCATGCTCATGTTGTCCGAGCCGTTGTAAAACATTAATTCCAATTTATCATTGGGCGAAAAACGATGTGTCAACTTTCCGTTCAAATCATAAAAATACAAGGAGGATTTCCGCAAATCTTCGTTGGATGCAAAAACCAGAAACAAATCGGCGTAGGTGCGGCGGGCGGCGGCCATCCAAGTCGTTTTCTCTCCTAAAGGCCCTTCGACCATTAACCGGCTGGATATAATACCAATGCCTCCCGTTCCCTGCACTTTCGACGGAATCTCATTACGGCTATTCACTTCCAAAAGCGAGGACAGGCGGCCACCGTGCCGAAAAGGGAAATGGCCTTTGGACAATTCAATTCCGCTGATCACGTCGTTATTGAAAGCAGAAAAAAATCCCAATTGATGCGAGGGATTGTAAACCGTTGTATTATCAAATACGATCAAATTCTGATCGGGCGAACCGCCGCGCACGCTGAAGCCCGAACTTCCCTCCGAAGTGGCCTGCACGCCCGGCAGCAACTGGATTGCTTTGAGCACATCCACTTCGCCCATCAAGGCAGGCATTAATTTTATTTCTGCGATCGTCAATTTCTCCACGCCCATTACCCGCGCCGTCACGTTTTCGTCTTTTCTGCGCGACGACACGACGACTTCCTGCAGAACGCGGTCGGAACCAGCTTTGCTGCCGGCCAACGAATCTTTCTCCGCACGATTGGTCTGTGCAAAAGACGCCAGCACATCAAGCAAAAAGACGAACAAAAGAATTTTTTTCATGAAAATAATCACTGATTGAGGCGCAAAGATACGTAAATCCTGTAAAATAAAAATTACACTACCTAAGTTTGGCGGAAATTGCTTATTTTTACGCTCCCAATGAATAAAAATATGAAAAATATAACCTCTAAAAAGAAACTCCTAAAACGGTTAAAATACCTGTTGATCGCATTGATAATTGCAACCGTCGGTATTGTCATCGCCTGCGACTGCATTATCAACCATTCAAGTAATAAACTTGTTTTCAACGATTTGGATAAAATTCCGCACAATAAAGCTGGATTGCTTTTGGGAACATCGAAATACGTGCGTTCCGGGCAAAAAAATCTATACTATTACAATCGTATTGCTGCGACGGCTGCCTTGTATCAAGCCGGAAAAATTGATTTTATTGTGGTCAGCGGTGATAATGGCAACCATAGTTACAACGAGCCGTTGGATATGAAAAACGACTTGATGGCACAAGGCGTTCCCGAAAACAAAATTTTTCTGGATTATGCCGGTTTTCGCACTTACGATTCTGTGATTAGAATGGATAAAATCTTTGGACAAAAGCAATTTACAATTATTTCGCAGGAGTTTCACAACCGGCGAGCGATTTACATTGCCAAACGATTGCATTTCAATGTTGTCGCATATAACGCCAAAGATGTAAACGCCTCTCGCGGATTCAAAACCCAAGTGAGAGAACGGTTTGCGCGCGTAAAAGTTTTTGTCGATTTTCTTACGCACAAGGAACCTAAGTTCTTGGGAGAAGCGATCGAAATAAAATAATTGCCGGATGAGAGTATATTTTAAATCAATTGATTTGCTCAGCCATTGTGAACTTATAAAATACACGATAAATCCGAAGATTTCCCATACGAAATCCAACTTTTATTCGTTTATTCTATAAAATATTGTACCTTTGTGCCACTTTTAAAAAAATGACACATCAATTTTTACGAATATATAACAAAATGAAAACACCATTTTTACCATTGGCGGCGATCTGCATTTTCCTGTTTTCTTGCCAGTCAACACCTAAGAATATTAGCTACTTCCAAGATTTGGATAGTTATATAGCGCAACATCAAGATATTGATATAAAATACGAACCGGTCATCAAAAATAACGATCAACTGTTGATTACCGTTACTTCTCCAATTTTGGATCAAGCGCAAGTGGCTCAATTCAATCAGCCGATGAACTCGTATTTGGCTCCGGGAAGGTCTTCGGTTGCCCAATCTCCGGCGATTCAAACTTATACGGTTAATAAAAACGGAATGATTGATTTTCCGGTGCTCGGCAAACTTCATGTGCAAGGCCTGACTAAATCGCAAGTTATCGCTTTAATCACGAATAAAGTTTCGGCCTATTTGGCGGAACCGATTGTTAATTTGCAAATCATGTCTTACAGGGTTACGGTCTTAGGCGAAGTAATGCGTCCCGGTCCCATTGCCGTTTCCGACGAGCGGATTACTATTTTAGACGCCATCGGCGCTGTGGGCGATCTCACGATCTACGGCAACCGGGAAAATGTACGTCTGATTCGCGATAACAACGGAAAAAAAGAATTTTACACAATCAATCTGACGAAGTCGGATATCTTTGCCGCTCCCTATTATTATTTGCAACAAAATGACGTAATAGTCGTAGAACCTAATAATACCAAAAAACGCACCAGCAACTTCGGCTCGGCGGAAAACTACCGGCTTTCGATGTTCTCGCTGACATTCACAGCCTTGTCGGTTATTATCGGATTCTTAAACTATTCAAAAAAATAATCTATTCAGCTTATCATTATGTCAACACCCAACACTCTCAATACGAAAAGCGAAGCAGAACAAGTTTTGGATTTTCTTCGATTCATCTTCAAAAATTGGCGCTATTTCGCCATCAGTTTCCTTTTTTTCGGCATACTTGGAGCCATTTATTATAAAATCGCCACGCCGATATTCAATGTCGCAGCTCAAGTCGCTTTACGCCAGGACGAATCCTTGGCCGGCAATCCTTCCATGTCAAGTTCGCAATCACTCATGTCGGCTTTCGGATTCAGTAGCGGTTCGGATAATATCGAAGATGAAGTTTTGAAAATCAGTTCGCAAGGATATATTCGAAATGTAGTTAAAAATCTGGAGCTTAATAAGGAATATATGCTCTCAGAATATGGCGGTTTATCAAAAACCTCCTTATTCGACGAATCGCCGATTCATATTTCGGCCGATCCCGAAATAGCCGATACGCTCACAAAAATAGTTAGTTTTAAAGTAAAAGTGCAGCCTAATAAAACTAAGGTCACAGTCAAAGCCGGCAAACACAAACTCGGCAAATTTGAAATCAACGAATTTCCGGCTACACTACACACTTCATGGGGAAATTTCACTTTAGACCGTTCACCTTATTGGGGTTTGTACGACAATACTTTCACTTTGAGAATAAACTATAGCGGTTATGATTACATGGCGCAAAATTACCGGAAAGATATATTGGTCGATTTTGAGAAAAAGACTTCTAAATTAATGCAATTAAATTTATATGGCGAAAATATACCGTTCACAAAAAACATTCTCACTGAAGTAATCGACATCTACAACAAAGAATGGAACGACGATAAAAAATTAGTAGCCGAACAAACGGTTGAATTCATCAATCAACGCTTGGCGCTCACTTACGGCCTTTTATCGGACATAGATCTGCAAATCCGTGAATTTAAAGACAAGTATAACCTGACGGCCATCGAAGCAGATGTGACTTATTATTTAGAATCCAACGGTTTGTTGCAAGTGCAACTGCTGGAGGCTGAAACGCAATTAAACATCGTGGACATTATTTCTGATTTTGTCAAAGACGAAAAAAATAAATATTTGTTAATTCCGTTTAGTCTTTCGACGAGCAAAGACGCCAGCATGGGTACAGTAATCAGCAAATACAACGAACAATTAATCCTGCGAAACGATCTGTATAAAGCGAATCCTAACGCGCCGAGTGTCATGGCCAAATCGCTGGACGAACAAATTGAAACACAACGAAAAAACGTACTTACTTCTTTAGCAAACATGAAGAAGGAATTGCAAGTTTCATTAGCTACGGCTAAACGCAAAGAACAGGATACAAATAATAAAATCAGTAAGATACCGGCGATCGAGCAAGATTTTGTGAGTATGAAACGGAATCAGGAATTGCAACAAGCGGTTTATCTTTATCTCTTACAAATGCGGGAAGAAACAGCTGTCAAGGGAATCAACATATTGCCTAAGCTCAAGGTGATTGATGCTCCTTATGCCATCAATAAACCGATTTCACCAAGTCTTTTTAAAACAGCCATTTTGATTCTCTTTTTGGGATTTGTATCTCCTCTATGTTACATATACGCAAAACCTTACATCAGAAGATTGATTGTAAAACTCAAGAATAAATGATCCGCTCGATTCGAACCAAGATTCATGTTTTTTTTAATCAAGGCAATGAACGAACGTTGTTGACTAAAAAAAACATTGCCGCTTCTTTTGGGATCAACGTATCCGAAGGGCGCGGAGCGAGTTCAGTACGCAGATGGCCGCGACGCCGACGTCTCCAAAGACCGCCATCCACATGTTGGCGAGGCCAAGCGCGCCGAGTACCAGCAGGATTCCC
>JAISKG010000125.1 GCA_031261015.1 Dysgonamonadaceae bacterium
GTATTTATTCATTGTTTCGGCGTAACTGTCCTGATACGCTTTCAGTTTGTTTCGCGCCATCACATCATCGGCACAAAGTCGGGCGGAATTAGCGTTTTTCTTTTTGTACTTCTTTTTGGTTTCGGGTTGTTCATTTTTGGCTTTGCGCCTTTCGCCTGTTACAATCGGGACTACGGTCGCATGAATGTGAGGCGTTTTTTCGTCCAAATGAAGTACGGCATATCCCATAATGTTGTGCTTTATTCGTTAAAAAAATTGATTGAAAATTTTTATCCGACTTGCAAATATAAGATAAAAATCAATAGAAAACAATTAAATCCAATAATTATTTAAAAATAAAAACCGCAGTAGAACAATGTTTTACTGCGGTTTTTCTATTTTTAATAATCGTTCGTAACCGAAATCACTTCACTTCCTCAAAGTCCACATCAGTAACATTGTCCCCTCCATTACCGGAAGCCTGATTGTTGTCGGCTGTGGTACCTTCGGTTGGTTGCTGCGCCTGATTGTTTTGGGCGTTGTACAAGTCTTGGCTGGCGGCTTGGAAAACGCTGTTCAACTCGGCCATGGCGGCATCAATACCGGCAACATCCTGCGCTTTGTGAGCTTCTTTCAGTTTGTTCAGAGCAGTTTCGATCAAAGCCTTCTTATCGGCGGGAAGTTTGTCGCCTAAGTCCTTCAGTTGCTTTTCTGTTTGGAAAATCGTACTGTCGGCCTGGTTCAACTTCTCGATACGTTCTTTTTCTTTCTTGTCGGCTTCCGCATTGGCGGCCGCTTCATTTTTCATCCGTTTTACTTCGTCGTCGCTCAGACCGCTGGATGCCTCGATGCGAATACTTTGCACCTTGCCGGTTCCTTTGTCCTTTGCAGAGACGTTCAGGATTCCGTTTGCATCGATGTCGAAAGTCACTTCGATTTGAGGTACGCCCCGTTGTGCCGAGGGTATGCCGTCCAAGTGGAAACGACCGATGGATTTATTATCTCTTGCCAGCGAACGTTCGCCTTGTAATATGTGAATTTCGACGGACGGCTGGTTGTCCACGGCGGTAGTAAATACTTCCGATTTCTTGGTCGGAATGGTTGTATTTGATTCGATTAAGCGCGTTGTCACACCACCCATCGTTTCGATTCCAAGGGACAGTGGCGTCACGTCCAATAACACAACATCTTTCACTTCTCCGGTCATCACACCGCCTTGAATGGCTGCGCCGACGGCTACTACTTCGTCCGGGTTTACGCCTTTGGACGGCGTTTTTCCGAAGAATTTCTCTACCAGTTCCTGAATGGCAGGAATACGGGTGGAACCACCGACAAGGATTACTTCGTCGATCTCGGACGTCGCCATTCCGGCGTCTTTCAATGCTTTCTGGCAAGGAACGACACAAGCCTGAATCAATTTGTCGGCCAATTGTTCGAATCTGGCGCGGGTCAATGTTTTGACCAAGTGCTTCGGAATATTGTTCACCGGCATGATATACGGCAGGTTGATTTCGGTGCTTGTTGAACTGGACAGTTCAATTTTAGCCTTTTCGGCAGCTTCTTTCAACCGTTGAAGCGCCATCGGTTCTTTCCTCAGATCAACGCCTTCGTCATTCAAAAATTCTTCGGCCAGCCAGTCGATGATGACATGGTCGAAGTCGTCGCCGCCAAGGTGCGTATCTCCGTTGGTCGATTTGACTTCAAATACGCCGCCGCCTAATTCGAGAATGGAAATATCAAATGTACCTCCGCCCAAGTCGAATACGGCAATCTTCATGTCTTTCGACGCTTTGTCCAGACCGTATGCCAAAGAGGCAGCCGTCGGTTCGTTCACGATACGTTTTACGTTCAGTCCTGCAATTTCGCCGGCTTCTTTCGTGGCCTGACGTTGTGCGTCGCTGAAGTAGGCCGGAACGGTGATAACGGCATCTGTAACTTCTTGACCCAGATAATCTTCAGCTGTTTTCTTCATCTTCTGAAGAACCATTGCGGAGATTTCCTGCGGGGTATAAAGGCGGCCGTCAATATCCACACGGGGCGTATTGTTGTCGCCACGCACTACCTTGTATGGTACGCGCGCTGTTTCCTTCTGTACCTGATCAAACGTCTCACCCATAAAACGTTTGATAGAAAAGATGGTCTTTTGCGGATTCGTAATAGCCTGACGCTTTGCAGGATCGCCTACTTTACGCTCTCCGCCCTCCACAAATGCCACAATGGAGGGAGTTGTTCTTTTTCCTTCGCTATTCGCAATTACTACCGGCTCATTGCCTTCCAATACTGCAACGCAAGAGTTCGTAGTTCCTAAATCAATTCCAATAATTTTTCCCATAGTTTTATTTATTTTTTAATTATAATTCATTGTTTCTTTGTATATCCACCTTCACGGAGCGGTTGGTTACGATTTTGTTTTTTTGCTTCATTACCGACGGATTTACACTTATGTTTTATCAAATTGTGTGCCAAAGCTCATTCATTGCATAAAAAGAGAGCAGGAAGAACAAAAACTGACAATTTGGCGGAAAAATCAGATGTAAGTCAGTATAACAATGGGGATGGAACATCTCCTTTTGAGATTCCACCCCCATCGTATATCGGTGTAGCCGAAGGCTTTAAAACGGTATCAGGCAGATGTTATTTTGCCGGACGATTCCTGCGGATTTTGTCCAGCATAATCCATCCTTCGTTTTCCGGACTCAAGTCACTTTTTGCGAACAAGCCTTCGGTGTCTAAATTTTCTTCGACATTGATTTCATCAATATTGAATGCACGCCCGCCATAGATAATCATAGCCGTCTTTTTTTAAAGGCTATTTAACAGATCAATTTTTCCGTTATTTACTAATTTGAGAATCAGTTCGCCGAACAATGTGTTTTGCCATGCAAACCATTCACGGGTGAATTTCGAAGCATCGTCTTTGTGGAATGATTCGTGGATGAATCCCATGTTATTATCGGTTTCGAGCAACATCCGGATACAGGTTTTTATTTCTTCATCGTTCTGGCTTGTAAAGGTTTTCATCATGATTGACATCGGCCAAACCATATCGTAACCGATGTGCGGGCCGCCGATTCCTTCGCCTGCTTTGCCTTTGAAGAAATAAGGATTATCCTCGCTCCAGACGAAACGGCGCGTGTTCTGGTAAATCGGGTCATTCACATCGACATTTTCAAGGTATGCCATTGCTAATAAGCTGGGTACATTGGCATCGTCCATTATAAGCTGATTTCCGTAACCGTCCACTTCGTAGGCGTAGATTTTACCGTATTTCGGGTGATTGTTTATGGCGTATTGTTGCAAAGCGATTTCGACTTCCTGCGCCAAATCCGTACATTCCTTTGCTAAAGCAGTGTTTTTATTTACTTTAACCAGAATTTCCGACGCTTTTTTCAGGGAACTGACTGCAAAGAAATTCGACGGCACGAGGAACTGAAGAATCGTCGCATCGTCCGACGGACGGAAAGCGGACGCAATAAGCCCGACCGGTTTCACGGGATTGCCCCAGCCGGAATTAGGCTGTGTATCAGTGGATACGGCTGTAACGCGCTGAAATTTGTAGGGGCCGAGATTCTCTGTACGTTGTTGCTCTTTGAACGTTTTCAAAACATTCTGGATGGCCTGTAACCATTTCTCGTCCTTGAAGATACTGCTATCGCCCGTCACTTTCCAATAGTAATAAGCCAAGCGAACCGGGTAGCATAACGAGTCGATTTCCCATTTGCGTTCGTGCAGTTCGGGAATCATTTTTGTCAGGTCTTTTTGCCAGTCGCCGCCTACCGGGCCGTCATTGAATGCGTTGGCGTACGGGTCTATGTTTATACATTTGAATTGGCGGAAGATAACGCCCCGGATCATTTTTCGCAGCGCTTCGTCATTTTTTGCAAACTGCACGTAAGGCCATACCTGCGCCCCGGAATCGCGCAGCCACATCGCGTGAATATCGCCCGTGTAAACAAACGTATCGTCATCACCGTCAACGGCGCGGTAATGTACGGTTGTATCCAGCGTATTCGGGAAACAGTTTTCGAACATCCATGCCAGTTTGGGGTTTGTCAGCAATTTTTTGATGCGGAGAATTTCTTTTTCAATCGCTTTTGACTCGAACAGCCGTTCCGATTTTGCCGGACGGTTCGTTTGGGTGTAATCGGCGATGGTGACAACGTTTGTGTTATCCCGTTCCATGATGTATCCGGCGGCGGCAACTTTTTGTCCTCCAGCGATCAAAACGCTTGTAATCATTGCGATTCCCGTGAATTTTACTATCTTCTTATTCATTTTTATCAGTATTGTTATTCAATATTTTGTGCAAATATACAAGAAAATTTTATTTTTTGATAGTTTTTGATTTAATTTATCTTATATATTCCGCCGGGCAACGCTTTGATATGTCCGGCCATTTCCAATTCAAAAAGCATCGGCGAAAGCTGATGAACAGGCAGATTCATCGCTATTGCCAATTCGTTAATTTGAACTTCGCCTCTTTCGGAAAGGAAGGCAATAACCGGATTATCAGGCTTTTCGAGGAAGGGCAGTTTTTCCTGTTTCGGCGCATTCTTCCTGGATTCCGTATCCCAGCAGAGGGACGAAAT
>JAISKG010000177.1 GCA_031261015.1 Dysgonamonadaceae bacterium
CACAAGTACTCACAATTTCCGTCTGCCGAAACGAAACCGCCGGATCAAATAACTCCGCTAATTTCTGCTTGAGCAAAACCTCAAACTCCGGCCGGAGCGTTTCAAAATCTTCTACCGGTATTTTGTCATATAAAATAACGGGCGAATAGTTTTCTTTCCCCGCTTCCTGCAAATAAAACAGCGACGGAATAACGGGCGATCCGGTATGCTCCTGTTGCAGAAAAACCGAAGCATATACAAAAGTCTGGAAGATGTGCGCAGCCCGGTTATTTTTCTGTAAAAACAGATCTTCCAAGCTTTTATAATTTTTCGCTTTGCCGCTTGTTTTGTAATCGACGATGTACAAGCGTCTATCTTTTTCTTCCAAGCGGTCGATGATGCCACCGATTTTCAGACACAGAGGCGGCTGATTATCCATAGAATCTACGGTATAAAATGAGCTAACGGAATGTTCCAAACCGTGAATGGTGAAAGGAGCGCGTTGCCGGTCAAATTCGATTAAACGGGTGAGAAGACGGCAAATTACTTTATAATTAATCAGTTGTTGGCCGTTGAATTGCTTCGGATCGGTCGGTTTTCCTTTGAAATATTCTTTTTCAAAAGCGCGGGTAACCAATTGCTCCATGCGGTGAGGCGCTTGAAGATAAGCGCTTAAGGCTTCTTTTAGAACGACAAACGCCGGAAATGTCCGCTGCTCTTCGGGAATGCCGCCGATGGCTTTGTACAAATATTCGGCCGCACGGTGGAAAATCAAACCGAAGACCGAACTGTCCAATTCGTCCGACAATTCTTCGGGAGTTTTCAGGCCTTCGATGTATTGCTGATAGAATTTGAACGAGCAATTGATATACGTATTTAAAGCCGTAGGAGATAAGCGGTTGGCTTCGGGATTGATGTTGCAATCGTATTGCTGCCGCAGTTTTTGCAAAAGCGTTGGATCTTTCTCAATACTAATTGCTTCCGGCTTCCAAGGCTTGATTGAAGTTTGCAGCGAAAATCGTCGAATTTGTCCTTTCAGAGCCGGATCGACCAAAAGTTGCAGGAGAAAGCGGCTGATTTCGGCCTTCCCCGTTTGCGTAGCATCGGTATTGTAAACCAGCGTGATATTTTCGGCGCGTTGCAAAAGCCGGTAAAAATAGTACGCATACAACGAATCCTGATGATCGATCGTACTCAATCCAAAATGTACTCGAAGAAATTGCGGAATAAACGTATTTTCGTTTGTGCTACCCGGCATAATACCTTCATTTACGCTCAACATCAGCACGTTATTGAAATCCAAACTACGCGTTTCCAAAACGCCCATCACTTGCAATCCTTTGACCGGCTCGCCGTGAAAAGGAATTGTCACCGTCGATAATAATTTTCGCAGCAGGCGCAGGAAAGTTGATTTTTCGAGTTTCCAATTTTCAGTAACTACTAAATCATGCAGCCGGTTAAGTACCTGATAAGCACGGAAAACGGATTCGACGGCCAAGTCGTTGTAACTATCTTCCAGCGCAGATTTTTGACCAAAATAAATGCCCAATTGTTGCACGATTTCCAACAAATAAGCAGCCAATTTCCGGACATCGCCGGCCGGAGAAAAAAGCCGTTTATCCTGTAAAATTTCAATCGTCGGCGAGAAAATATGTTCGTTTACAATTTTTCGTTCAACATTAATAGCTTCAGGGAAAATCAATTGCGTATAAGGATGTCGCAAGACCGGCAATACCGATTGATAGCGAAACGAACGGTTAGCCGCTGTGTATCCGTAAGTTTGCAATTCCGCAAGCGTTTGCAAAAAACTGCAAACCGGCGTTTGTGTCATTGGAAAACCCATCGTAATGTTGACGTTTCCCGTTTTTTCCGGCGGAATGGCGTGCATCACAGCCGGCAAAAGTTTTTCATTGCACAACACAATAGCAGAATCGGGCTGCGTAAAAAAAGGCGGTTTGTGCAGCGAGTCGATCCACGAAGGAATCACAGCCGATTGACCACTTTCCGACGGCGAAGCGAGCAAAGTGATGTTTTTCGGCGCCGCGGTAAAAGCATGGAAATGACTGTTGTCCAAGGCCGAACCCCAGCGACGGATATTGTCGGCAAGGAATCGTCCAGCTTCGGTTTTCAAATAATAAGAATCATAATCCCAATAAAATAACGATTTGTCTTTCAGCCGGGTAAACAATTTTTTTTCACATTCGCTCAAAACGTTGAAGCCGACAAAAACGTAACGTGTACCGGGAAAAGCGGCGGTTTCGCTTTCGATGACCGAACGCATCAGCATGCCGGGATAAGCCAGGCCTTTCGCACTCAATTTCGCCTTAAACGAAGTATAAACTTCGCCCAAAATATTCCAAATATTCCAAAAAGCTGTCTTTAGAGAACTTTCGCCGAGAAAGGCTTGTTTGAAATAAGTTATTAAGGTACGAATCTGATCTTCGGAGAGATGTGAGAAATCGTCGCGCAATTGATCCAAATCCTGCAAGTTGCTGAACAGCGACCGTGCATTCACCAAATTTTTGTCCACATCGTCGAAATCGTTCAATAGAATTTCGCCGAAGAAGAAAAATTCATCCAAAGTTTCCGACGTAGGAAGGGAAGAATGTGCGTTAAAAACTTCTTTGTAAATAGAATAAAGTTCGCCGATCAATTGCAGGTTATCTCCTTTCCGGAGCACGGAAACCGATTCAAAAATCGAGTCAAGCGACTGATAACGAGGCGCCCACAACGGTTTTTTCGCCTGCCCGTACAAATAGCGATTGAAGAACAATCCGGCCCGGATGCTGGGAAAAACCACGATCGTATCGGACAAATCGGTTCCTTGCCGGGCAATCAGATCTTCTGCTACCAGCGACAAAAAAGCCGGGGCGAGAGCATTTTCCATTGTATATCAGAAAGGCAAATCATTGAAATCGCTTTGCGGTTCAGGCGGAGGTTCCGGGAAACGAAAATCCGAAGCTGCAGACGGAACGGAAGGCAACGGCATTTCAGCGGCAACAGCGCCGGCGACCGGTTCAACTTTCCATGCTTTGACGTCGGTGTACCAACGGCCGTTAAATTCGCGGCTTTCGATATCGAAATCAATCATTAAGTTCTGTCCTGTATGCAGTTGCGCTGCGTTGATTTTATCGCCCCAAACGGTGATGCAGACTTTTTTCGGATATTGTCCTTCGGTTTCGACGATGATACTTTGTTTTTTCCACTCGCCGTTGCGACCTGTTCCCGTTTCGGCAGGGAGGATCTGGAATAATTTTGCTGTTAGTTGCATGAGTATTTGATTTTGAAGGGACAAATTTAGGAGAAATTTCCGAATTGTGGGTAGAAAAAAACAGATATTCCGCAATCCAATTGCGTTTTTTCGTACCTTTGTTCCACGTAAACTCTAAATCTCATTCTTTATGAAAGATAATTATTGTGTAATCATGAGCGGCGGCATCGGTAGCCGTTTTTGGCCGTGCAGCCGCGAAAACCGGCCGAAACAGTTTTTAGATTTCTTCGGGACCGGCCGTTCGCTTTTGCAACAAACTTTCGATCGCTTCCGGCAAATCGTTCCGGTGGAAAATATTTATATTGCAACTAATAAATTATACGCCGATTTGGTGCGCGAACAATTGCCTGAAATCCAGCCGCATCAGATTTTGCTGGAACCGACTCGCCGCAATACTGCGCCTTGTATCGCTTACGCTTCCTATCACATTCAGTCCTTGAATCCGAATGCAAATATCGTCGTTACTCCTGCCGATCACTTGATTTTACAGGAGCACCATTATCTAAAAAATATCCAAACCGGATTGAATTTCGTCAACAAATTTCCTTCTTTGCTGACTTTAGGTGTGAAGCCCAGCCGTCCCGAAACGGGTTACGGTTACATTCAAACGCAAGAGGGTTCGTCGGATAATATTCAGAAAGTCAAGGCGTTTACCGAAAAACCCAATTACGAATTGGCCAAAGTATTTTTCGAAAGCGGCGATTTTTTCTGGAATTCCGGAATTTTTATCTGGAACGTCAAAACCATCATAAGCGCTTTCGGCAAATATTTGCCCGACATCAACACGCGATTTGAACAAGGAACAGACAAATACAATACGCCGGAGGAAAAAGTGTACATCGCCGAACAATACCCGATGTGCCAAAACATCTCGATCGACTACGGAATCATGGAAAAAGCCGACAATGTATATATGCTGGTGGCCGATTTCGGCTGGTCGGATCTGGGGACTTGGGGATCGCTTTACGACTTGGCCAACAAGGATGAGCAACGCAATGTCGCCCTGAAATGCGAATCGCTGTTCGTCGAAAGTTCCAATAATTTAGTCACGCTTTCAGGCGATAAATTAGCCGTTATCCAAGGATTGGATGATTACATTGTGGTTGAATCGGACAATGCTTTGCTGATTTGTCAAAAATCGGAAGAACAGCGCATTAAGCAGTTTGTCGTTGACGTAAAATTGAAATACGGCGACCGCTATTTGTAAAGCGCGAAAAGGCAGGGGCGTTTTGCCAAATCGGGTTTCTGTTGCTTCCGCCATTCGGCAATCGTTTGAGTTTTAATCCATTCGCTGTCTAAAGTAATATCGGCGGCGACGCATAAGCGCGTAGAAAGTTTGCAAGTTTTCAGCAAATCTTCTACAAGTGAATTGTTGCGGTAAGGCGTTTCGATAAACAATTGCGTTTGATGTTCCGCGTAAATACGTTGTTCCAACGTTTTTATAGTTTTGATGCGTTCGGCGGCGGCGATCGGCAAATAACCGAGAAAAGCAAAATTTTGCCCGTTGAACCCCGAAGCCATCAAGGCCAGCACGATCGACGAAGGACCCACCAAAGGAATCACCCGCAAATTGTTTTGTTGTGCGAGCGCGACGACATCTGCGCCGGGATCGGCAATGGCCGGGCAGCCCGCTTCGGAAAGCACGCCCATCGGAAAACCTGCTTTCGCCGGTTGGAGAAAATCCGATAATTCGGCGCGGGAAGTATGCTTATTCAGTACATAAAATGTTAATTCGTCGATATTGACGGCGGGATCGGCTTGCTTCAGGAAGCGACGGGCGGTACGGACGTTTTCGACGATGAAATGCTTGATTGTGGGTAAAATAGATTGATTATAAGCGGGTAGTACTTTAGAGAGTGGAGTGTCGCCTAAAGTGACAGGAAAGAGGTAGAGGGGGGCTGATTGATTTTCCATGTGCCAAAGGTAAAGGATGAATCCAGTTGTCAAACAAAGTTCTTTTAGAATTGTACTGCGCTTAATTGTTGTCTAATATCTTGAATAGCATAATTAAGCGTTTGAATTTCAGTATCAGAAAATTTTGCCGGTTTCCCATTTACTTTATTTCCATTTAGGCGTTGATAAAACCATTGCGGGGTTTTGTGGAAATAATTTTTCGCCAGATAAGAAACGGATATGACAGGGAGTACATGCGACAATTTTTTCCGAATATTCAGTACCTGTTGGATTTCTGCAATTTCTTGATGTATTGCTTTAAAATCGTCATCAACAGCTTGTGTTATCTCTTTTTTTTCAGATTCTGAGAGCGAATCTAAAAATAAATCGGTTTCCTGTTCGATTTGTTTCCGTTCAGCTTCGCTGGCTGTTTTCCAAGCTTGCTTCAATTCAAGAAATTTGGTTTTTGTGTCCATAATTTATCGTAATTTACTAATTGGTTGATACAAAGAATGACCGCTACCCGTCGATAGCAGTCGTTCTTTCTGTTAAATGTCCAAACTCAACCATTTAATTTCGTTGATTAATAACTGAATTTCACCATCTAACACCGATTTACTATACCCGATTTGGATTAACCGTTTATAGTTTCGGAGGTAGTAATCGACGTCGTCAATTAAATTTTCTACCCGAGCTTTTAGCTCATCTTTGTCATCAATCATTTAAAGAGCTCTTGTCTTAATGACGGCACAAAGATAATAACATTTTTGTTATTAAACAAATTTATGAGGAATTATTTTCAAAGTGCTCTTACTTTGTAAATTATTATTCGAAATGTTTGTTTGTTTATTAAATATATAATGTTTACTTTTGCAAACAAGCAAGTAAACTAAACAAGAATGATATGCAGATAGCTTTAAATCAAGAAAGTAAGCAATCAATCGAAAAAGTTACAGGTTTGAGCTATGACCAAATCATTTCTATGGAGATTGAAACTATTGAAAATGCAATCGAAAAAAAAATTGGTAAAAGGCTGAAATTTAGAAATAAAAAAGATAGCCGTTTGCCAAGTAGAGGATCTGCGTATCTTGCATTGAATCGTTTTTTTGATTTTAATCGCAAAAAAATGGATCGTTTTATTGATTCTTTATCAGTTGATTAATCACTTATTTTTGATGGATGCCCAATTTTTCAAAAACCTTAGCCCATTATACGAAACAATAATGGAACTCCCCGCCGCATTTACCTCCCGCACCCAAGCCCTTTTAGGCGATGAATGGCCATCCTTTGAGCAATCCCTGCTCGAAACGCCGCCCGTAAGTATTCGCTTCAATCCGGCAAAACGTCCCATTTTTCCTAGCGAATGCGATGCCGCAGTTCCTTGGGCTTCCCATGCTTACTATTTGAAGGAACGTCCGGTTTTCACGCTCGATCCTTTGTTTCACGCCGGCTGTTACTACGTGCAGGAAGCCGCTTCGATGTTTTTGGAGCAAGTAGTCCGGGCGCATCTTGCCGAACCGGCGAAAGTGCTGGATTTGTGCGCCGCTCCGGGAGGAAAATCCACGCAACTGATTTCGGTTTTGCCGGAAGGAAGTTTGCTGGTCGCGAACGAAGTCATCCGGTCGCGTGCGGCTGTTTTGGGTGAAAATCTCCTCAAATGGGGCGATTCCTGTACAATTTTAACGAATAACGATCCGACTGATTTCGGACGGCAAGGCGCGTTTTTCGATGCGATTGTCGCCGATGTGCCTTGCTCCGGCGAGGGAATGTTCCGGAAAGATCCGGCGGCGATCCGCGAATGGTCGCTTTCTCACGTGCAACTTTGTGCGGAACGGCAACGCCGCATCGTGGCCGATGTGTGGCCGGCCTTGAAATCCGGCGGCCTGCTGATTTACAGTACCTGCACCTACAACCGCGAGGAAAACGAAGATAATATCCAATGGATTTGCAAAGAGTTAGGCGCCGAAATCGTCGAAGAGCCACATCGCTTGATGCCGCATCGAACGCGCGGCGAAGGTTTTTTTATTGCCGCCGTCCGTAAAACTTCTTCGGAAACGCGTACAAAAAAACCGCCGAAAACACAAGCTCATCCCCGCCCCGCTTCCTTTCCTTACTCCTTTCTCCATTCTCCCCAAGACTGGACAATCCTCACTCACAATCAGGAATTTGCCGCGATCCCTTCCCTGCACGAAAGCGATTACCATTCTTTATCGCAGCATTTCAAAATTCTTTCTGCCGGCGTTCCGTTGGGAACCATCAAAGGAAAAGATTTTGTTCCTGCGCCGGCTTTGGCTCTCTCGTCCGCTTTGGATTTACCGGCTTTTCCCGTTTGGGAATTGAATTATACAGAAGCGATTCGCTATTTACGGAAAGAAACTTTTGCCGAAATTCCGTCCGCTTTGCCGAAAGGCATTGTGCTGGTCGCTTATCAAACGGTTCCCTTGGGATTTATCAAAAATATCGGCACGCGCGCCAACAATTTATATCCTTCGGAATGGCGCATTCGCATGAGTTTACAAAATGATTTTCCTACAATTTAATGGTTTTTGATTTCCCTTTTTTGCTTTCATTATGAAAGCGATCGACGGAAGTGACCACGTATTTATATTTGATTTTCCCGTTCCGGTATGGTAAAAAATACTGCGTTTCGCGGGTTGTCGTCCTAATTTTCGACGGATCGTCGAGGTTGACTTTTTCCTTATTGTCAAAACGGTAAACGACGTAATATTGCGCTTTTTGCGGGTTGGCCGGATCGCCGTTGCGTTTCCAATGCAGGAAATAACCACCGGGCATCCACTCGGCCTTCAGCGATTTAATGTCTTCCGGTGCACGGTCGCATAAATGCGTATAAGCCGGAATCAAAGCAGGATACGTTTGATAATGATTTTTTAAGCTGTCGGCAACTCCGCGATTATTTTTGAGCAATTCGTAACCCGGCCAAAAGCAATGGCCATGCACAGCCGGAAGCGATCGCTCCAATTCCATTTTTTGGGTTAAATCGGAAGCTTTCATCGTGCGATCCACATCCTGTCCGATATACAATTGCGCGCCGCAGTTATTCTCGTTCCACCAACGGACGAGCGTTTCGTAATCAGCTGAGGCATGACCGACTTCCCAATACAACTGCGGCAAATTGTAGTCGATCCAGCCTTTCTCGACCCACAATTTTATGTCGGCATACAGATCGTCGTAATTTTGCAAGCCTTTGGTTTGGCTGCCCGAACCGTCGGGCGTGCTCCTTTTATTCCGGTAGATGCCAAACGGACTGATGCCGAAGCGCACCCAGGGCTTACTGCGTAGAATCGTTCGTTTAATTTCGTGAATCAATAAATTAACATTATTGCGTCGCCAGTCGCCTCGCTCGTTCGAACTAAATCCCTGTGCCGCTGCATATTGATTGAAACTTTTATCATCGGGAAATTTTTCGCCGGCGATCGGATACGGATAAAAATAATCGTCTGCATGAATAGCGTCCACATCGTAGCGATTGAGGATGTCTTGCACCACTTGGCAGATAAACTCCCGGCTTTCAGGCAATCCCGGATCGAAATAAATTTGATTGCCATATTTGACGAACCATTCGGGATGCCGGTAATAAATATGCGAAGGATGCAGTTTGTCTTTTGCAGAAGCAGTTACTCTATAAGGATTTAGCCATGCGTGAAATTCGATGTTGCGGCGATGGCATTCG
This sequence comes from Dysgonamonadaceae bacterium, assembly GCA_031261015.1. GTDB lineage: Bacteria > Bacteroidota > Bacteroidia > Bacteroidales > Azobacteroidaceae > Azobacteroides. The sequence goes on from JAISKG010000177.1 coordinate 8,835, forward strand.
TCGATAAGAAAAGCCATCGGATCAAAATTGCCTACGGGCGCTTGGCCTTGCACGCCGGTCAAATAGCGGCTCCAAGGTTCGAGTTCCGAATAATAAAACGCATCGGCAGTAGGGCGCACTTGAAAAATCAGCGCATTGATATGGTAAACTTGGAAACTGTCTAACATTTGAATAAAATAACGTTGCATCTGATCGACCGACATTGCGGCGTATTGCCCCTGCCCGATGACGTGGATCCATGCGCCTCGAAATTCTCGTTTGGGCTGGGTTTGGGAAGAACACGGCAGCGAAAGGAGAAAGGCAAATAAAAGTGAAAGAAGTTTTTGTGGCGACATCATAGGGTAAAATTTTGTGACAAAGTTAGTTGTTTTTATTTAAGGGGCAAAAAAGTTTTAATGCTTATCCGCAAAACAACCCCTTTGAAATTTAAAGACATTCCTTTTACTTCTTTGCAATCAATAATTCAAGCCAAACGCCCACAGCGGAAGCACGTTTTGATACCCATACTCAATATCGTCTTTCACAATATAAGCGTTTTTCAGCCCTTCAATCTGTTTTTGCGTTTTGCTTTTTCCGCCTACCTCAAAAGTCAGATTATTGATATTGAAATCGCCTTTGTCGGAACGATAAATTTTATTATTTATCCGCATTTGGTTAAAAAATACGGTTTCGCGCAAGTTTCCGGTGTCAGGTGCTTTTTCGGACAGGCAGAAAGCAAGATTGGTATTGTCCAGATAAACTTTCTCTACTTTACCGACTACGAGAAAACTTTCGGTTTTTTCGCGAAGTTGGGCAATCATTCCTGCTTTTTCGATGTAATAAAAGTAATCGGCAATGTTGTTTTTACTTACTTCTATCAATTTTGAAAGTCCCGAAAAATTAGGTTTGAACGGAACGCTATCGGCAATGATTGCCAAAAGTTTCAACAATTTTCTGCCTGTTGCAACATTCATGTTTGCATACACCGGAATATCGCTTTCCATTGTTTGCGTTATAATTTGTTTCAAATGAGCCACATAATCTTCGTCGTTCCCAAACGGATAATATCCTCTTTGCAAGTATTCTTTGAAATATTTTATCGGATAACCGATAACCGGTTTCAAATCTCCATTTTTATGAGCAAGAATATCTTGTAAAGATAAAACAGGAACAGTAATTCCGTGAAAAAACTGTAAATATTCTCGAAACGACAATCCTTGCAAGTAACTGACTAATGCCCTTCGACTTAAATCGGCATACCCTTTCAAAATATCCAATATCGACGATCCTGTAAAAACCACTTTCAAATCAGAGTAATTGTCATACAGATTTTTCAGGGTACGCGACCATTCCGGATATTTATGTATCTCATCTATAAAAAGATACTTGCCACCATTTTTGTAAAATTTATCCGCTGTTTCATGTAGTGTATGATTGGCAAAATATAAATCGTCCATCGAAACATACAAAGTATCGGAAATGCTGCGATTTTCCTTAATGTATTGAAGAACAAGCGTCGTTTTGCCTACTCCTCGCGGTCCGACAATACCAAACATTCTGCTGTCCCAATTGATTGAAGGATACAAATAACGCTTAAAATCTAAAGTAGTTTTGCGCAACTGCTCTTCAAAATTTTGATATAATGCTTCCATATTCAATGAATTTTCGACAAAGATATAAAATTTTCCCTACCTAAGTGCTTTTTTCTTGAAAATTTTCCCTGTCTGAGTGCATTA
>JAISKG010000016.1 GCA_031261015.1 Dysgonamonadaceae bacterium
GGCTACGCCCAAAGTCCAGCACGATATTCAGAAAAACTTAGGCATGATGGATGCTGTCGTTTTCAAATCATCGTTTAACCGTGCGAATTTGTATTACGAAGTACGGCCGAAAGACAAAAACGTCGATCGCGAAATTGTAAAATTCATCAAGGCCAACACCGGCAAATCGGGCATCGTGTATTGCCTTTCCCGCAAAAAAGTCGAAGAGTTTACAAGTATCCTCAAAGCTAATGGAATCAATGCTTTAGCATATCATGCAGGAATGGATTCCGTAAATCGTTCTGAAAATCAGGACGCTTTTTTGATGGAAAAAATCGAAGTCATCGTGGCGACCATCGCTTTCGGAATGGGTATTGACAAGCCCGACGTGCGCTACATCATTCATTACGACATTCCCAAAAGTCTGGAAGGTTATTATCAGGAAACCGGACGTTCGGGACGCGACGGCGGCGAAGGCAAGTGCATCGTTTTTTATGTGCACAAAGATTTACAGAAATTAGAAAAGTTTATGCAAGGAAAACCCATTTCCGATCAGGAAATCGGCAAGCAACTATTGGAAGAAACAAAGGCTTACGCCGAAACGTCGATCTGCCGGCGCAAAGCTTTGTTACACTATTTCGGAGAAGAATATACAGAAGAGAATTGTGGAAATTGTGATAACTGTCTAAATCCCAAAAAACAAGTGGAAGCAAAAGAATTACTAATATCGGTTTTGGAAACAGTTGAAATACTGAAAGATAAGTTTAAAGCCGACCATGTCATCAACATCTTGCAAGGAAAAGAAACTTCGGAAATTTTATCGTATGAGCACGACGAATTGGAAATGTTCGGAACCGGTAAAAGCGAAGATGAAAAAACGTGGAACACCGTCATCCGACAAGCCATGATTTCCGGCTACTTGGACAAAGACATTGAAAACTACGGCCTATTGAAACTCACTCCGGCCGGAAAAAAATATTTGAAGAACCCAACTTCATTCAAAATCACCGAAGACAACGATTTTGAAAACGAGGAGAGCGGCGACGAAACGCCTTTGCGCGGCGGAGCTTCCTGCGCTGTCGATCCGGTGTTGTATTCCATCATGAAAGATTTGCGCAAAAAACTGGCTAAGCAGTTGGGCGTGCCGCCTTACGTCATTTTCCAAGATCCTTCTCTGGAAGCTATGGCTACCACTTATCCGGTGACTATCGAGGAATTACAAAATATTCCGGGCGTTGGAGCAGGCAAGGCCAAACGTTACGGACAAGAATTTGTGGAGTTGATCAAACGGCACGTCGAAGAAAACGAAATCGAGCGGCCGGAAGATTTGCGAGTGCGCACGGTTGCCAACAAATCCAAGATGAAAGTCTTCATTGTGCAAAGCATCGACCGCAAAGTTGCATTGGATGACATCGCCCTGACGAAAGGCCTGGAATTTCCCGAACTCTTGGACGAAATCGAAGCCATCGTCTATTCCGGAACGAAAATCAATATCGACTATTTCCTCAACGAAATCATGGACGAAGACCGCATCGACGATGTTTTTACCTATTTCAAAGAATCAGAAACCGACGACTTGGAGGAAGCGATCAAGGAATTGGGTAATGAATATACCGAGGAAGAGATCCGGTTGATGAGAATTAAGTTTTTGTCGGAGATGGCGAATTAAGAGATCGCTTTATGCCTCCTCTTTCGTCAAATCCAATTTCTCATTATCCGAACCTCGCTCAAAATAAAGTTTCCTCAACGGATTGGCAAAGATTTTTTTATCGAGTTTCCGATTGAAATACAAGTCGATAGCTAAATACGTAGCGTTGTGCAAGGCTTCTTCTGTGGCGCCGTTTTGATCTTGATCGGGAGCGGTTGCGATCCAAGGCAAACCGGCAAGGTAACGAACTCCTTCATCGAGAGTAATCGCTTGAAACACAGAATGTATCTGCTCAAGATTCAACGCTATGATTGCATCGAAAGTACGATATTCGCCACCGGTGAAAAAAGTATCGGCTGTGTATGCGCCGAAGCAAAAAATTCCGGCTTCCGAAGCCGCTTTGATCGCGGGAACGATAATCGTTTCATCCGTTTCGGGATTCAGAGAAAGCACGGCAATCCGAGGCAAAGTCACCATAAAATCATGAATCAAAGAGGATTGTACAGCTTTGATTTTTTCAGTTAAAGTTTCGATAGTCAATATACCGGCGACTTTTTTATCCGTTGCTAAAGCGATGCGGAAACTGTCTTTCAGTAACCAATGCAAGGCTTTTTGCCCTTTGGCCGCCGCTTCCAATTCCGCAGTAACTTTTTCTGTGATAGACGAGAAGATTAAAACATCAATCGCTCCGGATTGTAAATCCAACATCGCTTGATTGGAAGAATCATACACAACCGGCGTGCAAGTTTCGAGTAACCGTATGTCTTCCAGTGTTTTAGATAGAATTTCTTCGTTGATATTCCGGGTATCTTCCTGAATAATACCTATTTTAATTAATTTTTCGCTCATGAATTTTTGTTTTTGAGGATACAAATATAAGGGTATTTTTCTTCTTTTTATTATCTTTGCATCCTCAATTTATTTCGGTTTATCCGAATTTAGAACAATATTCATGAAAAAAATAGGATTTCTACTTATAATAAGTCTGCTTTTCCCGCTGAAAAAAACGGCGGCCAATGTAGATTCGATTCGCATATTCAGTCCTGCTAACGGAATTTCCATCAGGACTTTAGTGATTCTTCCCGAAAAAGCCTTAGGCGAGCAGGCCGAAGCCTGTCCGGTTGTGTACCTGCTACACGGTTACTCCGGCAACGAAACGGATTGGCTCACTCACAAAACCGATCTACCCTCTATCGCCGACGAAAAAGGCCTGATCATCGTTTGTCCCGACGGCAAAAACAGCTGGTACTTAGACAGTCCGCTGAAAAAAGACAATCAATACGAAACCTTTATTTCCGTAGAATTGATCAATTATATCGACACGCATTACGCCACGATTTCCGACCGTTACCACAGAGCAATCACGGGATTAAGTATGGGCGGGCACGGCGCGATGTACAATGCGTTCAAACATCCCGACGTTTTCGGAGCGGTAGGCAGCATGAGCGGCGCAATCAACGTCAACAACGGCGGTAAAAACTTTACTTTAGCTTCTTTACTTCCCAGCATGACTAACGGAAACACCGGCAATTGGGGCGCGCATTCGGTGCTGGCGCAAATCGCGCATTTGAAAAATCAAGAATTAGCTATTTTATTCGATTGCGGTATCAACGATTTTTGTTTGCCGTACAACGAAGCCTTGCATAAAGCCTTGGTAGATAAGAAAATTGATCATGATTATACCATTCGTCCGGGATCGCATACATGGGATTATTGGACGAATTCGATTGATTATCATCTGCTGTTTTTTCAGAAATATTTTGAAATATATTTTTAATCATCCAGTGAAGGCGTTTTTGCTATTCTTCATCTTGTAGTTCATTTTCATTAAACGCCGATAATGCTCGTTGAAGCGCTTCCGGAAATAATTTTCCAAAAGTAGTGTCTGTCGGAGCTTTTAATCCATTTCCCTCATGGATTTCCTTGATGTCTTTGTCGGTTAGGAAGCCTTTTGAAAAATCTCCGAC
>JAISKG010000052.1 GCA_031261015.1 Dysgonamonadaceae bacterium
TATCCGCCAAAGCCCGGAAAAAATACCACTATTATCTCTCCGATCACACAATCATCGACGGAAGGTCTTGCTACGAAATCGCTTTTTTCTCTCAAAAACTGAAAACGAATGCGTTTGAAGGTTATTTGTATCTTTCCGAACAGGATTCCTCGCTGGTCAAAGCGACTTACACGTTGAATAATTCAATGGGACTGAATTTGTGCAACGATGTCGTGATTACTCAAACCTTTACGCAAAAAGAAGGGCAAATTGCGCCGCTCGCGAAAGAATTTCGTATTTTTTTTGGCGACGATATTAAAGGAGGAGTGATGGTCACGCGAAGCAACCATTACAGCGATGCTCCCGCTGATTCGCTTCAAATACCATTGACGCTTTCGCAGCAGCAGATTGGCGCATTAATGCAGGAAGCGCAACAAACCCGGGCCTACCGTAATACTTGTCAGATTATTTCGCTTTTGCTCACCGATCACTTGAGCGTAAAAAAGAAATGGGAAATCGGCAGGGTTTCCGAAATGATCAGTTTCAACGAAATGGAAGGCTTGCGGCTGAAAGCAGGCGGCAACACGACGCCGGCTTGGAACAGTCATCTTTTGCTGGGCGGCTATGCTGCTTACGGATTGAGCGACAAGCTTTTCAAATATCGCGGCGATGTGGCTTATTCGTTCCGTCGCAAAGACAAATCGATTTGGGAATATCCCAATGCTTTGCTTTCCTTTTCTTATGTTTCCGATCTGAATTTGCCCGGCGAAAACTTGTTGACGACCGACCGCGATTTTTTCATGTATTCGTTTGCCTCTTCGGGCACGAACAACATGTCGTGGCAGCGTATCGCTCAATTTACTTACGATCAGGAACTTCCACATTGGTTTTCTTTCTCTTTAGGCGCAAAATATTTGCACGACGAGCCGAAAGGCGTGATTGAGTACCGATCGTTTGTTGCTTCCGAGGCGAGCTTGTCGTTGCGTTACGCGCCTCACGAAAAATTTATCCAGAATCGCGAAGACCGCATGTATTTTCGCGAAGGCGATGTGGAACTTTCTGTGAAACACCGGATTGGAGTCAAAGGAGTTTTCAATTCGGATTATCAATACCATATTTCGTCCCTTGATGCGGCTACGCGTTTTTATTTTCCGAGCCATGCAGGAACGTTGGATGTGCACGTGTCGGCCGGCAAAGTGTGGAACCGGCTTCCCTTTCCGCTGCTGTTTATTCCGGCAGGTAACCAGAGTTACATTTATGAAGAAAACGATTATAATTTAATGCGCTATCATGAATTTGCGACCGATCGTTACGCGTCCGGACGGTTCGATTTTTTGTTCAATTGGTCGCCGGTGCGTTGGATTAGTCCGCGAAGCAAAATTAAGATGACTTTGGGAACGAAACTGCTTTACGGGCCTCTGTCGGACAATAATAATCCTGCGCTGCACTCCGAATTGTTTGCTTTCAACCACGGAATCAACCCGTTGGGAAGTGATCCTTATGTCGAAGTCAATATCGGTTTGGCAGGCATCCTCAGATTTTTTAGGATCGACTGGGTACAACGCTTGACTTATTTAGATCCCGATTCTAACGGCAAAATCGGGAAAGGCTCTATTTTTGTCACGGCAAGCATCGGATTGTAAGCCGATTCTGAGTTTTTTTTTCTTTTGCAAAAGAAAAAATTCATTTTATTTTGTCAATAATTAACTTTGCACTATCTTTGCAGGCCGAAAATAAACGGCGAAGTTAAAAACAAGTATAACAAATAAAAATTAACGGTCAAAAAAGATTATGATTATTGTTCCCATTAAGGAAGGCGAAAACATCGAAAGAGCCTTGAAGAAATTCAAAAGAAAGTTTGAGAAAACAGGCATTGTTAAAGAATTAAGGAGCCGACAAGCATTTGTTAAACCTTCCATTGTGAAAAGAAAACAAAAAATCCACGCCGTTTACGTACAGAAACTTCATCTGGCTGAAGAATAAATAGTCCGCTATTTCTTTTCTCTTTTCATTTTTATTTCTTACCTTCGTTGCGCGAAAGTGACGAACGTATGTTAATTGAATCATTCTTACAATATTTACGTTATGAGAAAAATTATTCCTCTCATACGATAGAGAGTTACAAGAATGATTTGTTTCAGTGGAAGACGTTTGTGTGCGGCGATGAGCCTCTGGATCCGGAAACTGTCGATGCCGTTATCGTCCGCCGCTGGATTGTTTCTTTAATGGAAGAAGATTACTCGCCTGTTTCGGCCAACCGGAAATTAAGTTCCGTCAAATCCTTTTTTAAATATTTGCACAGGCAGGGATTGATTGCATCCAATCCCGTCAAGAATATCGCCGGGCCGAAAACGAGCAAGCCTTTGCCCTATTTTGTGAAAGAGAAAGATATGGAGTCGCTCCTGTCCGAAAAAGACGAATCCGGTAAGCCGGCGACTTTTGAAGAAGAACGCAACCAAGCGATCGTCGATGTTTTTTACACGACCGGCATTCGTTGCGCCGAACTGGTCGGCCTGCAGCAAGGCGACGTGGATTTGGAAGCCGGATTATTAAAGGTGACGGGAAAACGCAACAAGCAACGCATCATTCCTTTTTCGGAAAAACTCAAAGAAACTTTATCAAACTATCAAGTGATGAGGAAACGCGAAACGGAATCCGGAGTAAGCCGCGCGTTCTTTGTGCGCAAAGACGGCCGCGCCTTGTCCAACTTCATAGTATATAACATCATCCGCAACTGCCTGTCGGGCGTCCCGAATTTATCCAAGCGAAGCCCGCACGTATTACGTCACACGTTCGCTACCAGCATGTTAAACAACGGAGCCGACCTGAATGCCGTCAAGGAATTGCTGGGGCATGCCAGCTTATCATCGACCGAAGTTTATACGCATACAACTTTCGAAGAATTAAAAAAAACGTATCACCAAGCTCATCCAAGAGCTTAAAAACAAAGGAGGTATTTATGGAAATTACAATTCAAGCCATTCATTTTGAAGCCAGCCAGCAGCTGGAGGCGTTTATCAACAAAAAAGTAGGCCGTTTATCCAAATTTCACGACGGCGTGTATCTTGCCGAAGTCGCCCTGAAGGTCGTTAAACCCGAATCCAATGAAAATAAGGATGCTTCGGTGAAATTATTTACGCGCGGACACGAATTTTTTGCGCAGGAAATCGCCGATACTTTCGAGGAAGCCGTCGATCAATGCGTGGATAAATTGGAACGTCAGGTGCTGAAATTCAAAGAGAAGCTGCAAGCAAAATAAGGGCAGAACAACGTAGGGGCGAAAATTTTTCGTCCCTACCATTTGCTTATTGAAGCGGTGGGAACAAAAGAAAAATACTTATTGTGTATTTTGGAAAATAAAAAAAACATGAGAAAATTACTATTTTTACTGATAACATGCTTTGTGGCAAGCCTCACTGCCTGCACGAAAAGCAAAAACGACAGTATTCAGGCAACCGAATCCGAAAAGGTAGCGGCTATGCCCCAATATCGTGCAAACAGGGAAGCCCCCAAACCTTTGGCTAAAATAGAAAATCCACGATTTGAACTGAACAACGGCGTTTATGTCAATTCAAAATCTGTTGCTACGAATGAGGCAACCATTATGCTAACCGGCGATTTGATGTCCGTTTCGAGACAGCAAAAGGCAGCGTTACGACTTGATAGCAGTTATAATTTTAATGGTGGACTCAAATTAGTCAAGCAAATTTTCAATAACGCCGACCTTGTTGTCGGAAATTTGGAAACGCAGCTGTCGGAATCTTACACTTATACACACGAATATCCCCGTTCTGCAAACGGCAGTCCGATATGCAACGCCCCCGCGACTTATCTTGATGCTCTGCGTTATGCCGGTTTCGATGCACTGGCAACGGCAAACAATCACAGTTGCGACGCCGGAGCAAAAGGAATTATACAAACGCTCGGACATTTGAACGATTATCGGTTTATGCACACCGGAACTTTCGAGAAAAATACGGATGTAAGGCATCTGCTTGTAGATGTAAAGGGAATCAAAATCGGTATTTTGTCCTACACACAGTTAAAATACAATGGCAGAGCTAAATACCTGACTACCGAACAGCAAATACAAATGCTTAATACATACAGCAAAGAGCGATTGGAAAAGGATTTGAAAAATATAAGAAAAGCAGGTGCAGAGTTTGTGATTGTATATATCCACTGGGGAAAACAAAATTCGCCTGTCACAACCGAACTGCAAAAAGCCACTGCCAAAGAATTAGCCGAAGCGGGAGTAGATATTATCATCGGTTCGCACCCGCATGTATTGCAACAGTATGATGAAATTGCTACTTCGGACGGACACAAAGTTCCGGTATTTTATTCGATGGGAAATTTTTATTCAAGTATGAGTTCGGTTGATGGTAACCGGAACACCATCGTTATAGAATTAAATTTGAAAAAAGAATTGACGAAAATAAATATCCAAGACATTTCGTATATTCCGTGTAGAATTTTGGACAAGTATGAACAGGATGATTTTGTTGTTTATCCTTTGTCCGAAAATGCGGAAGATAAGTATATCAAGCAATCCATCAAAGAAACTATGGGTAGTTTGTTGCAAGAAAAAAGTTGCATTTAGTAGTTGAATCTGCGCGATATTTTTTCACCTTAAAAATTTGGTTAATCCAAAAAGAATATCTAACTTTGCAGCCGTTTCCGTTTAAACGAACCGGAGGCGGCTGTTTGACGTATTGATAATCGCCTCTTTAGCTCAGTTGGCCAGAGCACGTGATTTGTAATCTCGGGGTCGTTGGTTCGAATCCGACACGAGGCTCAATGCAAAAAGGGTAGTTACCAGAGTGGCCAAATGGGGCTGACTGTAACTCAGCTGGCTTACGCCTTCGGTGGTTCGAATCCATCACTGCCCACAACGCACAACGTCATTCCTGCGAAAGCAGGAATCCCCTG
>JAISKG010000059.1 GCA_031261015.1 Dysgonamonadaceae bacterium
GATATTTTGGAAGGTTTCAAACTCGGAGCCGACGATTATCTGACTAAACCGTTCAGTATGGAAGAATTGCTACTTCGCATCGAAGCTATTCTCCGTCGTGTAAGCGGAAAGAAATTCAAGGAAGTGAACACGTTCATCTTGGGCAAATTTGCTTTTGATACGCAAAAACAAACCTTGACGATCGACGGAAAAATCACCAAATTGACGACCAAAGAAAGCGATTTGTTGAATTTGCTTTGCGTAAATTCCAACGAAGTCTTGGAACGCAACTATGCCCTGAAAAAAATCTGGGGAGTGGTCGATTATTTCAACGCCCGTAGCATGGACGTGTATATCACGAAGTTACGCAAACTGTTGAAAGACGATCCCAATGTAGAAATTATGAATATTCATGGCAAAGGCTACAAACTTATCATTCCGGAAGAATAAAAAACGGCCGGGTTTAATTTCTAAGGTACGCCAAACGAACAGCTTGATACTGTGTCGTTTGGCGTGCTTTCTATTGCTCTTGGCCGTACAACTTGCTCCGGCACAAACCTACGATCAATGGCTGGAAACTTCTTTCCGTTATTTAAATGAAAATCGCTTGGATTCGGCGGAAATCGCGTTGAAATCCGCTCTCCACGCAGAACCGGCTCATCCGATGAATGCGTTTTTGATGCACAATCTGGGCACGATTCAGCGGCGGCAAGGAAAAAAGGAAGCAGCTTTGCTTTCTTACACGACGGCTTTGGCGCGTTATCCAAAAAATATCATTTTTTTAAGCGATCGCGCTTCATTATTTTCCGAGATGCGACAATTTCAAAATGCGCTTTTGGATTATAACACGCTTTTGCAGGAAGAACCTGAAAATGTAGAAGCTTTGTACTCCAGAGGTTTATTGTATTTAAACATCAAAGATTTTGAATCGGCGGAAAAAGATTTCGCTGCCATGATGACGCTCAATCCGAATAGCTTCTACGCCCGTTTAGGATATGCTTCGCTCTATAAATTCAATAAGAATTATACGGAAGCCGAAAAATTGTATTTCTATTTGATCGATAAGGAACCGGAAAATCCCGCGGTTTATGCCGGCCGTGCAGAATTGTATTTGTTGATGGAGAAGCCGGGAAAAGCGTTGAGCGACATCAATCAGGCGATTTACAAAGCGAAAGAGGAAAATCCGTATTTTTATATTATTCGATCTAAAGTTTATTTGTTGCTGAAAGAGAAGGAATCGGCGCAGAAAGATCGGGAGAAAGCGATTGCTTTGGGGTATGTTGAAAATTTACCGGAACCATGAAAAAAGGGAAACTGAATCGTTTCCCTTTTCCCTTAACCGTTTTAATTCTTTCATTTAATCTGCTTAAGTTCTTCTTGTAATTTATTCAAACCTTGTTGTTTGTCTTCGATGGATTTTGTAGTATTTTCGATCTCTTTCTCAGATTTTGAAATATTCGCCTTCGCCTTTTCAGTTTCTTTCTTTTTGCTATCTACTTGTTTTTGAAGCTTTTCAATTTCTTTCTTGGATTTTTCGATTTCCTTTTTCTTATCAGCTGTTTTCAAAACTGTATTATTTTCCAATACAGCAGGATAATACTTTTGATCGAGGAAAGTTCGCTCATTGGCAATCAGAGCGGCGTCGGAACTTGAATTTTCGAGTGCGGCATCCGGACCTTTTTTCACGAACAAATTCACTGTGGTGACGGGAGTTTTTTTGTCCTTGCTCGTTTCTTCAAAAGTCACATACAGAATGATATAGTTGGGACTGATCGTCGAAAATAACAGCGGCGTTTCGTATGCTATTTTCTTACTTGACGATTTTCCGCCTTTCAAATTTTCGTTTTTCAACACGGTTTCCATTACTTTTTGCGCATCTTTCACGTTGGCCGGAACTTTAATCGATACACATGCGCCCGTAGTGGTTTTATCCAACTTCGCTTTATTTTCAAATGCTTGTTGAGCGTTGACTACCAACATCGACAAAGTCAATGTCACTAACAATAAAAATGTTTTCTTCATCATGATTATTTTATTTTTGATTCATATTATTTTTAATTCAACAAATATCATACCATAAAAAAACAAACACCGGCCGGAGAAAGTTCATTTGCAATAGCAAAAAAAATGTTATATCTTTGTCGTAAAATTTCTTATATCTAAATTAAAATAATTGTATGATGAAAAAAATCAGTTATCTATTGATCGTATCCCTAATGAGTTCATTCACTTTGTTTACTGCTTGCGGCGACAAAGACGACAAAAATGAAACGACCGATTGGAAAGATTACAAGTATTCGGAATTAACGCCCGAACAACAAAAATCGAAATTACAAGACGACGCCAATGCCATTTTATCGGAATTGGAAGGTTTATCAAACGGTACAGGCGTTCAAGTTTTGAAAACTTTTTATTATTGGTTGAACATTGATTCTCCGGAACTCGGAGGTTCGGAAAAGAAATCCTTACGGGCAAGTGAAACAACGATCTATCTCAGTAATTTTGTAGGTAAATTTACTTGGAACATGGTGACCGAATCGTGGGATTATACGGAAGCCGCCGATCGCCTTGAATTTGAATTTCCGGCGAAAAACGCGATTTGCAATATTGTGATTCCGAAAATCACTTCTTCTGTCATCATTGAAGTGCCGGATGAAAATTTCAGCATCGAAGTTCCGAAAGATGTAACGGCTAAAATTTATGCCAACCAACAACAAGTAGGTACAGTTCACATCGTTTCCGAAATCGTGGATGACAAAACAGCTCCAAAATTGACCGAAATGACTTATTCATTGGACAATTACAGCTGGTCAACAAAAGTTACGAAAGGTTCGCCGAACACGCTTACTTCCAGCCTCAAAAAAGGCGATAAAACTCTGTTTGAAGCCAGTATTGATTTATCCGGTAATTTGGATAACTTGCTGCAAGATAAAGACCCCGGTAAAATGGAAGGAAATTTCTTCTTTAATTTGAATAATACTTTGGCTTTCGCAGGCAACTATAAAATTTCGGATTACACCCAAGCTTTGGCGCAAGCAGACCAAGCTGATAACAGCACTTTTGAAGCCGCTTTGGCCGCTTATCAGGCAGCCGGCTACACGGAAGAGGCTTATCTAATTTACCGCCAAGCATGGGACAAAGCGAAGGAAACGTACGTGAAAGCATCGGTGACGGCTTTCAATACTTATACGGATCTATGGTTGATTTCCATCTCCGATAAAACGAAAATCGCTCAATTGAAAGAAAAAGCCAAATTGGTTCAATATGAAGATTGGAGTTGGTGGGAAGAAGTGCCTGTGCTGGTATTCGGCGACAAGACCGAAGTAGAAGCGGAAGTGTATTTCTCGTCAGGCTTTAATCTTTTCTTGGAAAATTGGAATAAATTCATCGAAGGGTGGAATAAATAAATCCATTTTCATAATGAATAAGAAGGGGTTGCCGAAAGCGCCCCTTTTTTATTGAGTTTCAATCTGATAAGTGTAGGTTCCGTAACCACACCAAAGACCGGTTCCGCCTTGAATATTGGATATCAAATTTGTATGAGCCGGAAAAATCGGATTTTGCGCATTGAGGATTTCGTTTTGCCAACTGGTCCAAAAATCATAACCGGCTTTCGGTTGCGTTCGGAATTTCAAGTAAACGGTTTCGCCGGCAGAGAAATACGTATTAAATTGAATCTTAGGGAAAAGCATCGGGCCTTTGTTGATTTGAATTTCCACAATTGCATCGACCGTCAATTGCGCAGCGGAAAAATTCCCATACAGGCAAGGTGTATAAACCGTTTCTTTCTGAGCGACTTTCGTCGCAATTTGATAATACGCATCACTCGTATTTTTCCAGCGCACATGGATATAACCGGTTGTATCCGAAGGAGATGTTTTGACAAACCAGCAACTGTCCAACGGAACCGGTTCGGGAATGTAGGTTTCGGCAGAAATAACTTGATTGTTGTATTCGATTTTCAGCGTGTAAGTTTTGCCGGTTTCGCCGCGCAAAGTTTGTCCGTAATAAATATACGGCGGCATATAATCATAGTTTACTCCTAAGGTCAAAATTTCCGTTTGCTCGCCGTCGCTGACCGAAACTTTTGCCGAGGTGATGATTTGCTTCATCAAAGCAGTCGTATCCAACGGATGATCAAACGGGGCTGTGCGCGACAGTAAAACAACGGCAGGAAAACCGTTTTCGATCCATCCTTCGACGGCCACTTTCGGCGTATATTCAATAAATTGCACCGCATTTTCCTCTGCGCAGGAAACCAGCAGCAAGGTGATACCAAGAATATAAAAATATCGTTTCATTGCATTAAAATTGAAATCGCCAACTGACCGACGGGGTTAAAGTATATAACTTTTTCTGTTTAATATTGACTTGAATCAAACCGGTATTTTCGTTGTGTTCGACATTCATAAATATATAAACCGGATTATTTATCATCCAAACATTATACACGGAAAAATTAATTCCATTGTTCTTTTTGTACCAATAATTGACCGACAAATCCATGCGGTTGTAATCGGGCATACGCGCCGAATTGTAATCGCCATACTCCTTCACCGGCGTATGATTGATGAAATACCACGATGAGGGTAAAGTGTAAGCATTGCCTGTGGCATAGACATATACGAGCGAAATGTCCCAATGCGGATTGAAAGTGTAAACGCTGACCAACGAAAGATCGTGCCGCCGGTCGAAGCGCGCCGGAAATGTTTTTCCTTGATTGATCTCTTCAAACGTACGTTCGGAACGCGCCAAAGTGTAACTCAGCCAACCTGTCCATCGACCGTAATTTCTCTTGAATAAAAGTTCCAAGCCGTAAGCGTGTCCCGAACCGTAAAGCAGTTGATCTTCGTACGATTCGTCAAGCGAGCCGGCAAACGTTTGGAAATATTCGTTCACATGGTTCATCGTTTTATAAAAAATCTCGGCCGACAGCTCAAAGTTCTCTTTATTAAAAGATTGGAAATATCCGGCAGAAAATTCATTGCCCGATTGCGGCCGGATTTGACGAGAAGCCGCCACCCAAAAATCCATCGGAATACCGACACTCGAAGGCGAAAGGCTGTTCAAATACTGGTTTTGCCGGTTGTAAGCTGCCCGAAATGAAGTCGTTTCATTCAAACGATACTGTAGCAGCAAGCGCGGTTCGAGGCTCTGCATGAATTGCTCTTGGAAAAAGCCATTGTAACGTAATCCCCAATCAACCTTCCATTGATCGGTAATATTTTGTGTAGAAGAGAGATACACGGCAGCCTCATGCGCTTGTTCCGGCGAAAAATCCGCCGGTTGATAATCCATGGCTACATTGCGGATCGAATAAACCTGTGGCCTGAGCGTATGGAAAATATACTGCAAACCGGTTTCCAACTGATTGTTCCATAGCGAAAAACGATACGAATTTTGATAACCGATGTCTTGAAGTTCCGACAGCCGGTCCAGTGTCATTTCCGCCTGATGAGTGAAAAGTGTATTCCGGTACGCGCTTACATATACGCGTTGCGACCACGGATTATTGCGAATGCGACTGTCCCATTTCGCTGAGAGTAAGTAATTTTGCCAACGGAGATTTCCATTCAGAAGCAAATCTTCTTCGGAAATATCGAAATGATCCTGTCCGAAAAACGCATCAACCGTTACACGATCTTTTTCAGATAAATCGCCGGTTAACGTGAAGTTAACATCATAAAAACTGTAATCCAAACCATCGACCCGGTTTTTCGCATTTTTGTTGACCGTAGCATTCAATACCGGCTGCATGAGGAGATTGAGGTAAGTTTTTCTTCCGGAAAGAAACAATGCAAACTTCTCGTTCAAAGGCAATTGCAAAGTCGCTTGCGAAGAAAGTAAACCTACATTCCCTTGAACGGATGTTTTTTCGGGCAGCCGGTTTTTTGTCCTCACATCGATCACCGAACCTAAACGGCCGCCGTAGCGCGCCGGAACACCCGTCTTGTGCAATTCCAGCACCGCCAGATGATCAGCATTGAAAAGTGGGAAAAAGCCCAGTAAATGTCCCGAAGTATAAAACGGTATCTCGTTGTACAGCAAGAGATGATGACCCGGATCACCGCCCCTGATGTAGAGATGCGTATTGGCGTCGCCGGAGTTTTGGATGCCGGGGGTTAGTTCCAGTAATTTCAGTAAATCGGTATTTCCTAAGAGTGCGGGCAAATGAAGGGCAGCCGCAGGATCTAAAGTGATCTTACCGACGGACAAACCGGTTACCGGCTTCTTTTGCAAGGGAGTGACTATGATTTCTTGGCCGGAGATGTAGAGGATGGAATCGGGCGGGGAGTCAGGAAGCTCGGCGGAATGAGCGGCGAGAGAGAATAATAAAATTGAGCTTGCTAAGATGCTTTTTATCTTCATTTTTTCGGCAATTTCCTTGTCGTTTTTTCAATCACTTTCTCATTACTTGCTACTCGTCGTTCTACCTTCTTTATATCTTCAGCTACCGGCAATTCTTCCGGCTTTATTCCCCGTTTTCCTAACGTTTCTCGGACAGTTTGGTTATTTTGTTCATGTTCAAATGTAATTGCTTGCTCTCCAAACAATTTTTTTTCTTCCACATTGTAATTGGTTAATTCTGTGGCTAAATTTTTAGCGGCAATAGTCAGTGTAGGTAAAAAATCCGCTAACGGGCGATTTGACTTGATTCCCAAACGGTTTTTCATATCGTCTGTAGTATTTCCGCCAAACAAGACTGTATCGCCTTTGGAACGAATACGTCCGAAGCCTTTATCGTCAACGCCTCGCTCGTAAATATTTTGCGAAAGTTGTTTTTCCGAAGTTCGTAATCGATCACGTGTTTCCAAGCGTGCAAGCAGATTAATGCGTTCCTCAATAAGTTCGATTTTTCGCGTTTGAATAGCAAAATAACTTTGTGCAAAAGCGATTTCTTCCTTCTTGGGGTCGCCGTTTTGCGCAATCAGATAGCAAGCGTAACGAGTGAGCATAAAATCGCTTACTTCACGTCTGGCTCCACTCCCTAATTCGACCATTTTCGTGACCTCACGAAAATGGTCGTCTATGTTGATACTCTGAGTTTTACAAGAATCGACTGCTCGATGAACAGCGACAAGAAAATTCTCCCACCGAGCATAGCCTAACAGGTCTTGGAGTTCGCGAGCAAACCAGACTTCTACTTGCTCGCCGTTGTCTTCGTTATTGATAAAATGTGCGATTTTATCAAAATCGGATTGATACTGAATGATACGTTGTTTATCCATTTGGTTATAATTTATAATGAAGTGTCGTTAAGGCATATTTTGTTGATTTTGGAAATTTTACTTCTCGTTGTCCTGCCAGGATTCGAACCCAGACACGCAGAACCAGAATCTGATGTGCTACCGTTACACCACAGGACAAATTTGCTTTCAGGCTGCAAAGATAATAATTTTTATAAAAAATAGATCGTTTTCGCCGCTTTTTCATTGACTTTTTCGATAAGCCAAAATCGCCCATATATTAAACACGCAAGCCATGATCGTCAAGGCAAAGAAAGGACCGCCTAACTCCCAAATACTGCTGCCTTTCAAATAAATCATCCGCATGATTTCGGCGAAATAACGCAAGGGATTGAATAAGGTCATAGTCTGCGCCCACGCAGGCATACTCGCGATCGGCGTAAACAATCCGCTCAATAAAATCATGATAATCATAAAGAAAAACATCGTAAACATGGCTTGCTGGGTAGTGGAAGAATAATTGGAAATAATTAGCCCTATCCCCGAAACGACCAAAATATACAGCACCGCAAATCCATAAACCGCCAGAATATTTCCAGCCGGAACCAATCCGTAAACCAACGCAGCCAAACCAAGATAAACACTCATAATCACCAATCCCATCATCCAATTAGGAATCAATTTACCTAAAATGAACATCGTTTTCTTTACCGGGGTAACATTTATCTGCTCGATAGTGCCTTTTTCTTTTTCACTCACAATATTTAAGGTAGGTAAAAATCCGCAAATAATAGTCAACAACATGACTAAAAGTGCAGGAATCATAAATATTTTATAATCTCCGTGAGGATTAAAACGGTTTTGAGAAGTAATCCGGATGACCGGCAAACCGGGATTTGTCTGTCCGGGCACAGTTTCGGCTTGTATTTCTTCCATAAAATTCCGGATGATTTGCCCCATATAATTAGCTCCCAATCCGCCTTTCATGATGTTGACGGCATTCGCAGCAATATGCAAGGCAGCAGGATTTTGCGTCACGCCGTGCTTTTCAAAATCCGGTTCGATTTCCAAAATAAGATCGACTTGGCCGTCTTCCATCATCGCCGTTGCTTCATCATGAGTCGAGGAAACGGCGATCAGTTCAAAATATGGAGAGGCTGCAATTTTGTCGGTCAACCGGCGAGAATACGGGCTGTGGTCGCCATCAACTATATTTACCCGGATATGCGTAATTTCCTGATTCGCCGCCCAAGGAAAAACCAAAATCACCATCAAGGGCAAAACCACCAAAATTTTCGGAATAAACGCATTTCGAAAAATTTGTCTAAATTCTTTCTGTATTAAATATTGAAGCATTATTCTAATCGTGTTTTGAATTTCTTAAGACTTAACGTAATAATCGCCGCCGCCATGCCGGTCAAAATCAACATTTCCTTCAAAATATGAATTACTCCCACGCCTTCGATCATGATTTTGCGAATCCCTGAAATGTACCAGCGTGCCGGCACAATACATGAAATCCATTGCAGCACAGGCGGCATACTCTCGATTGGGAAGATCATCCCCGACAAAATCATAATCGGCATCATCAATCCCATGCCGGAAGCGAGCATCGCCGCGACTTGCGTTCGCACTAAAGTCGAGATCAGCAAACCCAGCGACAAAGCCACCAAAATGTAAATCAACGAAAAAACATTCAGCCAGATCAAATTGCCGGCAACCGGAACGTTCAGTACAAAAATCGACAGCAACAATATGATTATCAAGATAAACCACGAAATCAAAAAGTAGGGTATCATCTTGGAAATCACAATATAAATCGGTTTCACGGGCGAAGCCAGCAGCACTTCCATCGTACCGGATTCTTTTTCGCGGACAATCGCTATGGAAGTCATCATAGCACAAATCAGGATAAAAACCATGCCCATCAGTCCCGGCACAAAATTGTAAGAGCCGTTCATTTCGGGATTATACAACATTTGAACTTGCGGAACAATTCGGAAATTCGCGCTGTTCATGCCCGAAGCCATCGCCTTTTGCATCAGTTCCTGCTGGTAGTCCGACAAAATATTTGTCGCATACGCAACGGCTGTATTGCCGTAATTGGGATCGGAAGCATCGGCAATGAATTGTACTGAAGCTTCACCGGTATGATATAAATTTTCGTCGAAGTGCTCACTGAAAATCAGAGCAAAATCAAACGCGTTTTGCTGAAACAACCGTTCCGCTTCATCAGGCGACTGCAAGCTTCGGACAACTTCAAACGACCGGCTACTCTCAAAATGATTGATAATCAATTGTGTACTCACATCATTCGACGGATCGTAAACTGCTACCCGGATATTTTTCACCTCCGTACTCACGGCAAACCCGATAATCAAAATCTGAGCAATCGGAATGCCTATGATCAACAAAATCGTACGCATATCCCGAAAAATATGCTCAAACTCCTTTATTATAAACGCCCAAAACTGCTTCATAACTTTTCAATGCCCCATTTTCAACTTTCAATTTTCAATTCTCTCTCCCCTTTCTCGCCAACTGATAAAACACCTCATCCATCGTAGCTGCTCGAAACCGCTCACGCAGATTTTTCGGCGTATCCAAAGCCTCAATTTTTCCGTCAACCATCATCGAAATTCGATGACAATATTCTGCTTCATCCATGTAATGCGTTGTCACAAAAATCGTTATTCCCCGGTCGGCAGCTTCGTAAATCAACTCCCAAAACTGCCGGCGCGTAATCGGATCGACTCCGCCCGTCGGTTCGTCTAAAAAAACGATTTGAGGTTCATGAAAAATAGCAACCGAAAAAGCCAATTTTTGCTTCCAGCCCAAAGGAAGTTGCGATACAAACGTATTTCGCTCGTCAAATAAGCCCAATTGATGCAATTTCTCATCAATCTTCGGACGGATTTGTTTAATGTTCATGCCATAAATTCCGGCGTAAAGTTGCATATTCTCCCACACTTTCAAATCTTCGTACAAGGAAAATTTTTGGCTCATGTAACCGATGTGTTTTTTCACCTCTTCGGGCTGCTTGGCAATATCGTAACCAGCTACAAGTCCCTGACCGGAAGTTGGTTTACTCAATCCGCACAACATGCGCATCGCCGTAGTTTTGCCCGCGCCGTTGGCTCCGAGAAAACCGAAAATTTCGCCTTTCGCGACTTCAAAACTGATATGATCGACCGCAGTAAAATTGCCGAAACGTTTCGTTAATTGACTGGCTTGAATGACAGAGTTCATATTATTTTTGTCTTAAAAGGTCGATGAAACAATCTTCAATTCCCGGTTCAATTAATTGTAATTGAACATCTTTCGGTTTTTTATCATCCTTTTTCAAAGTGACATGCAAATATTCGCCGAAGAGAAAAACCGAATCAATTTCGGGCAATTCGCGTAAACGTTCCAGCAACGAGAAATTATCGGGAGCCGAAGCGCGGTACAATTTTTTCGGATAAGCCTTTCGGATATTTTCCGGTGTGTCGATCGACAAAATTTGTCCATGCTGTATCAGAGCGATACGATCGCAACGAGTGGCTTCGTCCATATAAGGTGTCGAAACGACGATCGTAATTCCTTGCTGCTTCAGGCGTTTCAGCATTTCCCAAAATTCTTTTCGGGAAACGGGATCTACTCCGGTTGTCGGTTCGTCTAAAAACAACACCGAAGGTTTGTGAATCAACGCGCAGCACAACGCCAATTTCTGCTTCATCCCGCCGGATAATTTGCCGGCTCGTCGCGTGCGAAAAGGTTCCAATTGTTGGTAAATTTCTTTAATTAAATGGTAATTCTCCTGCACCGTCGTGTGAAAAACCGTCGCAAAAAAATTCAAATTTTCTTCGACCGACAAATCTTGGTAAAGCGAAAAACGGCCGGGCATATAACCGATATGCCGGCGCAACTCCTTATAATCTTTAACGATATCCAATCCGTCCACCGAAGCTTCTCCCGAATCGGCTAAAATCAAGGAAGTTAAGATGCGAAACAAAGTTGTTTTTCCCGCACCGTCGGGGCCGATCAAACCGAACAATTCGCCGTCGTTCACGCGAAAAGAAATATTCGTCAAAGCTTGCACGTCGCCATACCGTTTGTTGATCCCGTCAATTTCCAACTTCGCCATACATCCCGATTTTAAGAAATCCATCATTGCGGACAGCCACTTTCATCGCATAAACCTGATTTGCCCGCTCGTTTTTCGTTTGAATATTTTTCGGCGTAAATTCCGCTTTATCAGCGATCCACGTAATTGTTCCCTCGTATTCTTTCATTTCTTTTTTGCCGAAATCAACCCAGACTTTTACTTTTTGATTCAGTTTTAGTTGTGTCAATTGATCGGCGGTGATGTAGGCGCGCAGATACATATTATTGAGATCGCCGACTTTAAACAAAGCTTTCCCGGCCGCCGTGACTTCGCCCGCTTCGGTGTATTTCGACAGAACAGTTCCGTCTATCGGACTGATTATCTTACTTTTACAAATCAAATCTTCCACTTGTTCGATTTGGATTTGCAAGGCTGCGCTTTCACCGGAAACACTGCGGTTGTTGTTTTCCAAATTCGCCGTTTGCGCGTTCAATTGTTTTTGCAAAACGTCGATTTGCGCCTGAATATCATCCACTTGCTTTTGCGTGGCGGCATTCGCCCGAAGCAGATTCTGAAAGCGCGCCAGCTCCGTTTGCTGCTTCGCCAACTGCTGCTTGAGCGACGCCACTTGCAACGCGACATTGTACGCGCGGCTGTCCACCGCCTTCATGCTCGCCAGCAGTTGCGCTTTTTTCAGGTACAACTGCATCGTATCTACTACACCCAGCGTTTGTCCGGCTATAAGAGTCTGTCCTTCATCGACATTGAAATAGATTAATTGGCCGCCGGCTTGCGCCGAAACGATCACTTCCGTCGCTTCAAACGCGCCCGAAGCTTCCACATTTCGTTTGTTTTTTCCGCAACCGAAGCCCGTGAGTATCAGGGCTATAATTAAAATTCTTGTTTTCATGTTTATGGATTATTTGTTGTATTTTTTAAATTATAAATCGCTATCAATAAGTCGATTTCATGCGCTGCCTTGGTTTGTTTCGCCAGATTTTCGCGGCTAATTTCTTGCATGAGATCGGTGACGGTCAGCGCGCCGTTAGCCCATTTCGCTTCTGCCGATTTTTTGATATTGGTTCGCAAAGCAATGATTTCGTCATCGTAAACCATTTGTTCTTTCAAGCGTTTAATCTCTTGATTTTCTTTAGTTTGTTCCAAATTCAAATTAAAAAGGAAAGTCTCGCGTTGAGTGTCCAAAGCATTTTGATTCACCATTATCTTCTGCTTGTCGTTTTTCGCCGTGTAAAACGCGCCGAAATTCCACGTCAGCCTTACGCCGCCGATATAAAACGGATCCCAATCGGTCGAAAGCATATTCAATCCCGGACGACCTACGCCGCCTTGCACAAACAAGCCCAGCTTAGGCAAATACGAAGCTTTGATCAAGGCTTTTTGCGATTCGAGCAACTGATCTTGCGCCTCAAACCAGCGCAATTCGGGACGATTCATTTCGCCGGCAGTAAATTCTTGATTCACTTTAGGTTTAGTCAAAAAAACATCCGCCGGCAATTTTTCTCCGGTCATATACGAAAGCATGTCGATGAACGATTGCCGAGTGCTTTGCAATTGCACGCGCAGTTGCTTCGCATTCAGCTGCTCCACTTTTACCGCATCCAGATCGGCTTGATTGGCCAAGCCATTCACTTTGTAATTCGCTATGGTTGTGTAATTTCGCTCTAATTCGTCCTGCAAAATCCGGTTTTGTTCCAATTGCGTATCGAGCAGCAAAATGCCGAAAAACAATTGATTGATCCGGTTTTCCAAAGCGTAGAGATCGACGGTAACTTGCTGTTCTTCAGCAGCAGCCGAGGCTTCGGCAATTCCTTTTTGCGCCCGGATCGCACCGCCATCCCAAATTACCTGATTCACCTCAACTGCAGCCAAATATTGGTCCTTGTTCAGTTCCGGAATCGTAATTCCAGGCAGGGAAAGCGGAATTTTCGTGACATCCGACTGATAAGTCGCTTTTGCATTCAATTGAATTTGAGGCAAATACGATTTTGCAATATTCGATAAACTGTAAGCTTTCGATTTTTCTATTAAATCGTAACGCTTAATCAGCGGATAATTGGCTCGCGCTTTCCGTTGGCAGTCGTCGATACTTATTTGCGAATAAACAGCTAAAACAGAAAGAGATAATGTAATCAATAAACTAACAAATCGTTTCATATTCGGATTTTTAGATTTTCAAACTTTGGATTATCGTTTCCACGTTATTTTTCTTTCTCTGTGCAAGAAATTGCCGGATAGCCGCAGACTTGCCGTCGCTTTTGATGTCGAAAAAAACCTGAACAGCCACGAAAGCAAACACATTGAGCGAAGCAATATTCAACAGTAAATCAATAGCTTTGACCGGACGAATCACGCCTTTTTTCACTTCTTCCTCGATCGCCGGAGTAATAATTTTATAAATTCTTTGACCTACTGGAAACGCTTTTTGAATGATCTGGTCTTTCCGTTCTTTGTTTTGCACTACTTCTCGCAAGACAAACAAGGGAAGTTCAGGTTGTTGAACTAAAAAATCGAAGTGCATTTCGATACCGATTTTCACTTTTTCGAAGAACGGCAAGTCACGATCAAAAGCTTCTACAAAAAATTCCAGCAACTGTGTAGCTTTTTGTTCAAAGATCTGATTGAAAAGTTTTTCCTTTGTCCGGAAATAATAATGTAACAACGCATGATTCACTCCAGCCTCTTTGGCTATTTCCGTACAGCTCACGCCGGTATATCCTCGCTCCAGAAACAGCCTTTCAGCCGTTTCAAGAATCAGTTGTTCCGTATTTGTCGTTTTTAACTCCATGATTTAATTGTTTAGTTTAACAATCCTGTCAATTTTTCGACAAATGTAAGGGGGATTTTTGAAATATACAAATAATGTTGGAGCGGAAAAATATTTTTTTGCAAACTCCAAATATTCTCTCTATCTTTGCGACCTAATAAGCAAAAAACTAAAACAAAGCATGTTGAATCTCGGAGAAACTTTAACAAAAAATCACGCAAAATTTCCTTCTAATTATATGGAAATTAGCGAAATTATGTTAGAGAGAGAGAGAGAGAGAGAGAGAGAGAGAGATTCGCAGGTTATCCTCTTCTAACCCCTTTTTACGCCTTCCTGTACGCGCGCGTGCGCATGCGCGCGAATACAAGGGA
>JAISKG010000060.1 GCA_031261015.1 Dysgonamonadaceae bacterium
TTAGTGTTTAGCACCTCGAAAAACAGTTACAAAATAATTATGACAGGACGGGAAGATCAAACTGCGAATAATTTATTTTTCCTCTGTTCGCTCGTCGAATTTACCGGCAGGAAAACAAAAAACCATCGGAATGTTGCGGTTTTTTCACCCAATCTCCAACGCTCTCTCCACTTTATTCTTCATCAATACAATCTCCAGCACTTCCCGGATATCATTCACATAATGAAATTCCAATCCCTTCAAATACAAAGCATTAATCTCGTCAATATGCCTTTTGTTCTCCGCACTGAGAATAATTTCCTTAATCCCGGCGCGTTTAGCCGCCAAGATTTTTTCCTTGATTCCACCGACAGGCAGCACTTTCCCGCGCAAAGTCATCTCGCCGGTCATGGCGACGTTGGCCTTCACTTTGCGTTGTGTAAACGCCGAAACGATCGAAGTAGTAATGGTGATTCCTGCGCTCGGCCCGTCTTTCGGAATGGCGCCTTCGGGAACGTGCACATGTACGTTCCATTTCTCAAAAACTTCGTCGGGGATATTCCACTGAAAAGCGTGAGATTTTATATATTCTAATGACAATACAGCCGATTCTTTCATCACATCGCCCAAGTTGCCGGTCAAAGTCAATTTCGCGCCTTTACCTTTACTCAAACTTGTTTCCACTACGAGGATTTCGCCGCCTACCGCCGTCCACGCCAAACCGGTGACCACGCCGGCGTAGCCATTGCCGTCGTATTTTTCCTTCGTGTATTCAATGGCTCCGAGGTATTCTTGTAAATTTTCGATTCCCAATTTTTTCGGATAATCGGTTTCTTCGGCGATAGCACGTGCAATTTTGCGTAAAATCTTAGCTATCTTATTACTAAGCTCCCTCACACCCGATTCGCGCGTATAAGAATCGATGATCGCTTCCATCGTTTTTTTCGGAATATCGAATTTTCCTTTCGGAATGCCGTGATTTTCCATTTGCGCGGGCAACAAATGCTTTTTGGAAATTTCGATTTTCTCTTCGGGAATGTATCCGGTCACGGGAATTAATTCCATACGATCGAGAAGTGGTTGTGATACAGTATTTAAAGTATTGGCCGTAGCGATAAACAATACTTTCGACAGGTCGAAATCCATATCCAGAAAATTGTCGTGGAAAGCAAAATTTTGTTCGGGATCGAGCACTTCGAGCAAGGCTGCGGCCGGATCGCCGTGATAATCGTGTCCCACTTTGTCGATTTCGTCCAGAATAATCACGGGGTTCGACGAACCGGCTTTCTGAATGCTTTTGATGATTTGCCCCGGCATGGCTCCGATGTACGTTCGCCGGTGCCCGCGAATTTCCGCTTCATCATGCAAACCGCCCAGCGACATGCGTACATACTTGCGATCCAAGGCTTCGGCAACCGACTTTCCGAGAGAGGTTTTGCCCACGCCCGGAGGTCCGTACAGACAAATAATCGGCGATTTCATGTCGCCTTTTAATTTCAGTACCGCCAAATGTTCGAGGATACGCTCCTTCACTTTATCCAAGCCAAAATGATCTTTATCCAAGACTTTTTTCGCGCGAGTCAGATCAAAATTATCGCTTGTAAAAGAATTCCACGGTAAATTCAAAATACTGTGTAAATAAGCTACTTGCGAGGAATAATCGGGCGAATGTGGATGCAGATGTTCCAATTTCTTGACTTCACTATCGAAAAATTTGCGCTGCTCGGCTGTAAACTTCACTTTATCTGCTTTGTCCTTGAGATTTTTCGTCTCTAATTCCTGCGTATTGCCGCCCAAAGCCTCCTGGATGTGTTTCATTTCCTGTTGCAGGAAATAATCCCGTTGCTGCTTGTCTATCTCAACTTGCGTTTTCCGAAGGATAGATTCCTTTATTTCAAGCAGTTGCAAATCCCGATCCAATAACGATAGAAGTTGATTGTTGCGTTCCTTCAAATCGTCGCAGGCCATCAAAGCTTGCTTTTGTTCCAAAGTCGCCTCGACCAGCGTGAACGACAAATTGACAATATATCGGTAATCTTTCGATTTGCGCATCGACTCGACGATGAAATCGGGCAGGCCGATTTTGGAAAACATCATCTGCAACGATTTGTCTTTGATGGCTTTGAGTTGTTCTTTGTATTCCTTGTCCGATTTGGGAGGAACTATATCCTGCAACAAAGAAAAAGTCCCTTTCAGATAGGGTTCGTTTGTCGTAAGACTTTCTAAACGAATGCGTTGCTCGCCCATCAACAAAATGGTTGTGCTGGCTTCGTCTTCTTTCAGAATATTGATAATTTGCGCTACCACGCCTACCGGATACAGATCGTCGAAACCCGGATCGTTTTCCTGCGAGTCTTTTTGGCAGAAAATTCCCAGCAATCCGCCGCGTTTATGTACTTCGTAAATCAATTTCAGCGATTTGGAACGTCCGATATTGACCGGCGTGGGTACTCCCGGCAGAAAAAGCATGTTTTTGAGTGCCAAAATAGGCATTTCCTTTCCCACTTCATCCAGATTGAAAGCTTGTCTTTCAATAATAATTTCCATTTGTGAGGATAAATTGTCTGTCATTTTTTAAAACTTATAAGTCAAGCCCAATCCGAAAATTTCTTTAAACTGTACTCGTTGAATTTCTTTTTCGTAGTAACGAACGGTCGTGTTTACCGTCGCCGTCAATAATTTGTTTAATTTCCAACTCAACAGCAAATCCCAATTGACGTCGATGTGGCCGAAATCTTTATTATAAGGAGTAAAAAAATTCACATTGGAAATTAAGCTTAAATTGCCTGCCAAGGTTTGCTTGGTACTCACCATGAGGTAAGCTCCTGTTTCAAAGCGGATTTTTTTGCCGGGATCGATGCCGAATGCACCTGTCGCCGACAACGAATCGTCCAAAACAAACAACAATCTTTCGGCTATAGGCGAAAGAAAAAAAGTATAATTTTTATCCGGCTTATATGTAAATCCCAATGCCAGATTCAAATATCCGGGAGCCATGCCGGTAGAGATGTAATGCTCGCGATCGGGATAGTTGTAACCCTTGGCTATCTGCGTGTTAAAATCCAGCAAGGCCGCCGCCGACCATTTTTTCGAGATTTCGCGACCGCCGACAGAAACCAGATTCAATTTGTCCGCTGCTTTTTGCCAATAATCGTTAGACGAAGCGTAAAGCAATCCGTATTCGACTGCCAATGAATTGTCACAAAACCATTTACCTTTTAAATAATTTGCCGTGAGATTCAGCATAAAATCGCCGGAAACGGTATTGTCGCCGCCGGCTACCCAATTGGTCAGTGAAGTTTGTCCAAATGTCACGCCGACTAATCCACTTGTGTGCCAGCCGTCTAAAGTATCTTTTGTAGTATAAGCGGCCAAATTATCGACAGTCGCTTTGGTTTCTTGTGCCTGCGCTTGCATCCAAAATCCTATTCCAAGGATGGATAAAAAGAAAATTTTTTTCATAAAGTTGTCATTTTTAGAATTATACATTGAAACGGAAGTGCATAATATCTCCGTCTTGCACGACATATTCTTTTCCTTCTACACTCATTTTTCCGGCTTCTTTGCACGCGGCTTCGGAACCTAAACGCACGTAATCGTCGTATTTGATGACTTCGGCGCGGATAAATCCTTTTTCAAAATCGGTGTGGATCACGCCGGCGCATTGCGGGGCTTTCCAGCCTCTCTCGTACGTCCACGCGCGCACTTCCTGCGGGCCGGCCGTGAGGAAAGTTTCCAGATTCAAGAGCTTATAAGCAGCTTTAATCAAACGGCTTACGCCCGATTCCTGCAATCCTAATTCCTGCAAAAATAGTTCTCTTTCTTCGTAAGAATCAAATTCGGCGATTTCGGATTCGATTTTAGCGGCTACAATCAATAACTCGGCTTCCTCGTCGCGAATCGCGTTTCGCACAGCGTCCACGTAACGATTTCCGGTCAATGCAGAGGCTTCGTCCACATTGCAGACGTACAGTACGGGCTTGTTAGTCAGCAGGAAAAGTTCGCGGGCGAATTTTTGCTCGTCCTTCGTATTCAGCCGGACTGTCCGCGCCGATTTACCTTGCTCCAAGGCTTCTTTGAATTGCAGCAACACGCCCCATTGGAGCTGCGCCGTTTTGTCGCCTCCGGTTTGCGCCTGTTTCTGCACTTTGCCGATGCGCGATTCGACGGTTTCCAAGTCCTTCAACTGCAATTCGTAATCGATAATTTCCTTGTCGCGTACCGGATCGACCGAGCCGTCCACGTGCGTCACATTATCGTCGTCGAAGCAGCGCAAAACGTGCAAAATCGCATCGGTTTCGCGAATATTGGCCAAGAATTTATTGCCCAAACCTTCACCTTGACTGGCGCCTTTCACCAATCCGGCAATATCGACAATTTCTACGGTTGTTGGGACAATCTTTTGAGGATGAACCAATTCTGCGAGTTTATTCAACCGTTCGTCGGGAACGCTGATCACGCCGACATTCGGTTCGATTGTGCAAAAAGGAAAATTGGCGGCCTGCGCTTTCGCATTCGATAAGCAGTTAAATAAGGTCGATTTCCCTACGTTGGGCAATCCTACGATTCCACATTGTAATGACATGAGCGTATTTTTTAAGCAAGCAAAGATAATACAAAATATGGTTTTCGTCAAAAAAGTGCGTACATTTGCCACGTAATTAAACCAAAGTCATGCAGCGTAATTTATCGATCGACATCCTGAAAATAGTAATGGCCTTTTTGGTCGTAGGATTGCATGGCCGAATCTTTTTGGATTACAGCTATTCGATGTACTATCTGTTTGTTCAAGGATTTACGCGTTTAGCTGTTCCCACTTTCCTGATCATCAGCGGATATTATTTTTACGATATTCAAACAAAAGAAACTTATCATCAATGGATTAAGCGATTATTTTACTTGTACGCAATTTGGACGATTATTTATTCGCCTTGTTGGTTTGTATGGAGTTATCGAGTGCTACTCCCTTTATTTTTAGGTTATTGGCATTTGTGGTATTTGATCGGCGCACTGTATGCTTTCGTCCTCGTTTGGTGGATGCGCCGGCTTTCTCCCTCTATTCAAACCGGAATGATGATTACTTGCGCGTTGATTGGTTTATTTTTGCAATACAACTATAATTACGGCTTTACGCATCAGTTGGATTTTCTGTACCGCTTCGGCAACCGCATCTACATGAACGGATTGTTCCAATGTTTGCCGTTCATTTTAATGGGTTATTTGATTCGCCGTTTTTCTTTGGATAAAAAGAAAATGAATGAATGGTTGTGGCTGGCGGTCGCGCTCTTGTATTTCGTAGCCGAAGTCGCAATCAACTACCGGTACAACGGCAAAGATTTTGACTTGCTTTTTAATTTATATTTACTTTGTCCGGTACTCTTTTTATTTTGTTTAAATCGAAAAATTCCATCGAATAATAAAACTTTAGCTCTTTATTCAACAGGAATTTACTTGACTCATGCCGGATTTTTAATTTATCTTAGAAAATATGTTTTTTTGACGAATACGCCATACATATTTGTTTGCTTTGTACTATCGGTCATCGTGACTTTTCTTCTGATTAAACTGAAAAAGAAATTCAAGTATATTTTATAAAAATTACGATCAAAATAAACTTTTAAAAATAAAATGAATATGAAAAAAATTTTGAAAATCACAGGAATTGTGATACTTGCTATTGTGCTGGTGTTAATCATTTTACCGTTTACAATGAAAGGTAAAATCATGGAAACCGTGAAGAACGAAATCAATCAGTCGCTGAATGCCAAAGTCGATTTCGATCGCATAGGATTTAATTTTTTCCGGCACTTTCCGAACGCGACCATCAGTTTAAACAACTTGGTAGTCGCCGGAATTGATGAATTTGAAGGAGATACTTTGCTTTCTGCGCCCACGCTTTCGGCAACGGTCAATCTCAAAAGTCTTTGGAGCGATTCGGGTTACGAAATCCGGCAAATCAGCATCGACGGCGCGCGCGTGCACGCTCACATTCTGGCCGACGGAAAAGTGAACTGGGACATCGTGAAAGAAACAGAGGACTCTAAGGTTGAAACGGATACGACCGCTTCCAATTTCAAACTTCTTTTGAAACAAGTCAATATCAGCCGTTCCGATATTTATTTCGACAACGATTCCACGCAAATGAACCTCGCCATCCAAGGCTTGAACCTGAAACTTTCCGGCGATATGACGGCCGACGTTACCAATATCCGCAGCCAGGCGACGATCGACGCGCTGAGTTTTATCATGGATAAAATCCCGTATCTATCTAAAGCTAAAGTAAATGCCGATTTGAATATCAACGCCGATCTGAAAAATCAAAAATACACTTTGGCCGAAAATCACATTCAACTGAACGAAATCAAGGCGGCGATCGAAGGTTGGGTCGCTCTGAAAGACGACGACAGCATCGACATGGACCTGAAATTGAACGCGCCTTCCACCCAATTCAAGGACATTTTGTCGCTGATTCCCGCAATTTACGCCAAAGATTTCAAAGATTTGAAAACGTCGGGCGAAGCTACTTTGGCCGCCTCGATGCAAGGAACGATGAAAGACGAGTTACTGCCGGCTTTTGACGTGAAATTGAACGTCGCCAACGCCATGTTCCAATATCCGGGTATGCCTCAATCGGTTACGGATATTCAAACGGATATTCACGCTTATAGTCCCGGCGGCTCGGCCGATCAGACGATTATCGATATTCCGCGGTTCCATCTCGTGATGGCCGGAAGTCCGTTTGATGCGCAATTGCATGTCAGTACGCCGGTGAGCGATCCGAACCTTCGCCTTTCTGCTGTAGGCAAACTGGATTTGGGCAAAGTGAAAGACATTTATCCGTTGGAAGACATGGAATTAAACGGCCGCTTGGATGCGAATTTGCAACTCGCTACCCGCATGTCGTCCATCGAAAAAGAACAATATGAAAATGTGAATGCTTCCGGAACGCTGAAAGTGCAGGAAATGCTGATCAAATCGAAAGATATGCAAGATATTCAATTGCACAATGCCGTTTTGGCTTTCTCGCCGCGCTATGTCGATTTGAGCGCATTGTCGGCGCAAATCGGTAAAAACGACATTGCCGCTACCGGAAAATTGGAAAATTTCATCGCGTATTTTCTGAAAGACCAAACCTTGAAAGGAACTTTGTCGGTTACTTCCAATTACTTGAATCTGAACGATTTCATGACGGACGATTCCAGCTCAGCCGCCGCCGATACATCCGCTCTTCAACTCATCGAAATTCCGAAAAATCTGGATTTCAATTTAACGGGTAACTTCAAACAAGTGATTTTCGACAACTTGGATCTGAGCAACGTGGCCGGACAATTGTTGGTCAACAACGGCAAAGTGACGATGAAAAACTTGGCCATGAATGCTTTAGGTGGTAAACTCAACATCAACGGCTCTTACGATACCGGAAAAAATCCGCAGAAGCCGGAAGTTTCCTTAGCGTTGGATATAAAGGATGTTTCTTTCGTTCAAACATTTAAAACTTTCGAGATGGTTCAAAAAATGGCTCCGATCTTTGAAAATATGGCAGGTAATTTTTCTACGACTTTCAACATGACTTCCACACTTGGCGCCGATTTTATGCCCGATTTGGCTACGCTGGCCGCTTCCGGTTTGTTGCAATCGAATGATGTGGCCGTCAGCAACGTGAAAGTGTTGGATGGCTTGGCTTCCGCTTTGAAAAACGAATCGTTGAAAAATCTGAAAGTCAAAGACTTGAAATTGCCTTTCACCATCAGCGACGGACGTGTCAACACCAAGCCTTTCGATGTGAAACTCGGCGACGGTACTATGAATCTGACCGGAAGCACCGGCTTGGACCAAACGATCGACTACACGGCAAAAATCAATCTGGCCGGAAAATTAGCCAATCAATATTTGAATAATCTTTCGGTAAAAATCGGCGGAACATTCACCAATCCTAAAATCAACGTCGATGCCAAAGATTTGGCCAATCAGGCTTTAGGTAACGTAGCCGGCGCCATTTTAGGAGGCGACAAAGCGGCTTCCCTCACCGAACAAGCCGGCGAGCAAATCGAAAAACAAGCCGAAAATCTACGGAAACAAGCCAAATCCGCCGGCGATAAATTGATTGCAGAAGCCGAAACTGCAGGCCAAAAACTGATCGACGAAGCCAACAAAACCAGCAATCCGCTGGCGAAGATTGCAGCCGTGAAAGCCGCCGAATCCGGAGCGAAAAAATTGAAAGACGAAGCGCAGAAAAAAGCCGATCAACTCAATGCCGAAGCCGAAAAACAAATCGAAGCATTGAAAAGCAAGGCTTCGTTAAAGTAAAATTAATAAGAAAAATGCAAATACTATTTGGCGGATCGGAACAAAGATTGTATCTTTGCACCGCTAAATAGTACATGGTGGTCGTAGCTCAGTTGGTTAGAGCATCAGATTGTGGTTCTGAGGGTCGTGGGTTCGAACCCCATCTTCCACCCTAAAAAAATAGGCAAAAACTAAAACAAAATAGAATGAATCTCGAAGAAAACTTTAACAAAAATTATACGAAAATTTCCTCTAATTATTTGGAAATTAGCGGAATTATGTTAGAGAGAGAGAGAGAGAGAGAGAGAGAGAGAGATTCGCAGGTTATCCTCTTCTAACCCCTTTTTACGCCTTCCTGTACGCGCGCGTGCGCATGCGCGCGAATACAAGGGA
>JAISKG010000083.1 GCA_031261015.1 Dysgonamonadaceae bacterium
AGAAACTGCCGCACGCTCGAAAAAACGATTGTTGAAATCGACGATCTGCTTCTCGCTTCGGTAGTTATACGCTAACGTAGCAGGCGTGGCATGCAATTCCGTTTCGATTCCGTGTAAAATGCGCCAATCGCCGTTGCGCCAGCGGTAAATAGACTGTTTCACGTCGCCGACAATTAAACTGAAATCATTGTTGGCCAATATATTGGAAAGTAAAACCTTGAAATTGTTCCATTGCAAACGCGAAGTATCCTGAAACTCGTCGATCATCACGTGGCGGATTTCAGCGCCCAATTTTTCGTAAATAAACGGCGCATCCGACTGATCGATCATCCGGTGAAGAAACAAAGCCGTGTCAGACAACATGAAGCGATTGTTCGCCGCATTCTGCTCGCTGATTTCATTCGTAATATCCCAAATCAGACCGAGTTGATGAATATTGCGCGTAATCATCCGCGACGTTTTGAAGGTCAAGAGCGTTTCCAAAGCTTGATTCAGCAAAGGCAGGTAAACCGATTCGGCCAGCGCGACAATCTCGGCTTTCCGCTTCGATTTTGCTCCGCCCCAAGCGGAAGATTTCGCACTGCAATTTTGGATCACAGAGCCGATTGCCGCTGCATAATCGCCGGTTGCCAATTTTTGAAAAAAACGGATGGCAGTTTTGCTTTGTCCGAAATCGCTGAGGTCGAGTTGTTGCTCGGTCATTGTGTGATCGACTTGTTCCCAAGTCTTTTTGAAAAATAATTGGCATTTTTGTTGGATTGCCGCCTGTTGTTCATACAGTTTGGTAAATAGTTGAGGATCTGCATTCAACTGTTTACGAAGGACTTGTTCTTGTTCCTGAAAAAATTCGTCGTAAATGCAGCGGCTGAAATTAAAAATTTCCTCTTCGATGCGCCAACTTTTCCCTTCGTCGAGCTTCGTTTCGATGTAAGTGATCAGCCATTGCAGGATTTGCTTGTTTTCGTTGGCTTTTTCGATCGTTGCGTGAACGGCTGCCGAGAGGGTCTTATTCGTATTCATTTCCAGATTGAAGCGCGAGCCGGCGCCCAATTCGCGTGCCAGATTGCGCAATACCCGTTGAAAAAAACTGTCGATCGTGGTGATATTCAAACGACTGTAATCGTGCAGGATGCGATAAAGAATCTTCTCCGATTTGCGGCGAATATCCGCTTCTTCCATCGGCCGTCCGGCGTTTTGCAAGGCTTCTTGCAGCGAATGCAAAAATCCCAGCGAATCACTTGTGTTATAAGACAATCCGTACAATTCAGCCAGGATGCGGTCTTTGATCTCGCCCGTCGCATCTTTCGTGAAAGTGACGGCCAAAATGTGCCTGTAATGATCATTTTCGTGAGCGAGCAGCAATTCCTTGATGTATTCCAAGGCCAAAGTGTAAGTCTTACCCGAACCGGCAGAAGCTTTGTATATTTTCAGTTTGGATTCCATCATTACCTTATTTGAATTTCATATTTACCTTAGTAACAATGAATAAAAAGTGCAGTCGGGAAAAATATTTGTTACATTCGTTTCCGTTTCAAAAATCCCGAAAACCGATGATCCCGAACCGGACATCGCGGCGTAAACCGCTCCCAGATCATAAAGTTGCTGCTTGATTTTCCCGATTTCGGAATATTTCGCAAACACGCTGATTTCAAAATCGTTAACCAGACATTCTTTCCATGAAGAAACCGGCTGCCGGATACAATCCATGATGTGCTGTTGGGGCAATTTCGGTTTTACGGCTGCATAAGCTTCTTGTGTAGAAACGTGAATATTAGGCTTTACCAAGACCAGAAAATAACCGTTCAAAGAAATATCGACCGGCGAAAACTCTGTCCCGATTCCTTCGGCAAACACCGGCCGGTTGCGGATGAAAAACGGGCAATCGGCGCCGAGTTGCGCGGCAAAGTTTTCTAATTGTTTGTCCGGCAATTGCAAGCCGGCAAACTCGTTCAATAGTTTGAGCATAAAAGCGGCATCAGCGGAACCGCCGCCCAAGCCGGCTCCAAACGGAATATTTTTCCGCAAATAAATGTCGATTTCAGGAAGATCGTATGATTGTTTCAGCAAGCGATACGCTTTCATCACCAGATTTTTTTCGGGATCGCCATCAACCGGAATGCCCGATTGAATCAATCGGGTTCGTTTTTCCGACACGGGTACAATTTCCAAAACATCACACAGATCGACCGGATAAAACAGCGTTTCGATATTGTGGTAGCCGTCCGTCCGCTTGGAAACGATATTCAGACCTAAATTAATTTTGGCATTGGGGAACGCAATCATCATTCAAGGAAAATTAAATTCGGAACAAATGTACGAAAAAAACCTTGTAGGGACAACCTTTGTGGTTGCCTCCGTAAACAGCGAAAAGGCTCTTGTCGCAAGAGCCTTCGCCAATCTTAAAACTTTAAACATTTATTAACTCAAGGATTTAGTAAACTCCCTGATTTTTCTTTTTCTTCCAAAAGAGGTAGCCGGCTGCGACGATGAGAACCAGCAGCAAACTGTCCTTAGCCGGGACTTTGTTGGGGTTTCCGTCGCCGTCGCCTTCATTACCTCCGGCGCGCAGGATACCGTCTGTTGAAGGCGCTTCCGTGGAATACAGGCCGACGGATTCCTTGACGGAAGCAGTTTCCGTCGTACGATTATTTTTTTCGGAATACAGGCCGATTCGGCTTTCGTTGGCGGCTTGCGCGAAGCAGGCCGAACCGACGAAAAGGATGATAAATGAGATTTTTCTTATTACTTGTTTCATATTGATTTTCTTGTAATTTGTTTCCTGATGATTTACTTTTTTAATGACTTTCTCTTGTATCTAAAGATATTATACTACAAGACTGAAGATATTTTACCCAAAGGCTGAAAGCCTTATCAGCAATAGCGTAGGGCAACGCCCTACGAAACAAAGGCTCCGCGTTCGAACCTAAGCCCTGAAAGGGCGTAATCCGGTCTTGCTCCCGCCCTTTCAGGGCTTGGTTTTCGCGGTGGCCTTCTTTGTCCGTAGGGCGTTGCCCTACGCTATTGCTTGCAGGGCTTTCAGCCCTTTGTGTAAAATACCGAGTCTTCATGTTTGATTATCTGACTACTTTTGATTATCTGACTACGACTTTTTTCACTTGTGATTGTACTTTGACGAGATATACTCCTGCAGCCGGGGCTTCAAAATGATAGCTCGATGCTCCGTAATGAGATTTGTTAACGATGGCGCGACCCTGCGTATCATCAATGCGAACATTATTCAACGAAGTTCCGTTTTTAGAAATAATCTCGATGTTTCGTCCCGCAGATTGGATAACGATGCCGTCCTGTTCAACGTTCTCCAGCGAAGTTGGTGCATTGGGAACCCAGCTCAGGAAGAAGCGATTTTCAAGGTACAAATCTTCGTCTGCGGTTTTCGTGAAAGTGTATTCCTCTTGAAGTGAGAGATTGATGGTTCGGGATTCTTTCGTATCATTCAAATACAAAGTCGCATCATCTGCGAAACTCTCCATGCCTGCGAATTTCAGTGTGATTTGTCCGGCTTGCGAAGTTTTGATTCCGAGGGTGATTACATCACTGTAATTTCCAAAAGAATTGATATCGAGCGCATAACCGTCACTTGAACGCGTGTAGATCAACAATGTTTTATCGTTGTTATTCGGGAAGAATTTGTAGCTGTCTTCTTCGGCATTGAAAACGTTACTTCCTGCGCCGATTAACAAAGCTTTGTCCAACTCATCTTCTTTCTGAGCGACAATGCTTAACACTTTGATTTCATTTTTAGCAGTTGAACGCAGCACATTTCCCGGTGTTGTGGTCATTGTTGTAACCGGCGCCTTGATTTGCGGGTTTGCTTTCTTTGCAATGACAATAAACGATTGCATCGGAGCGATCGTCGGAGCGGAAGTTAAATTCACCACAGCGCCGCTTAGATTCGGATCGGTCGTAAACCAGGTTTCGCCTACCCGTTGATAGGAAACGAAATTGTTCATTTTACCATCTACGGAAGCCACTCCTGAAGCCAATTTGTAACCGGCGTAAATTTCGGTGTTATTTGCTGTCAGGAACGGATCCAGATTCAAGTGAGCCATAAATGGATTACCGATTAATACGGGCGTTCCATTGGCCGTTACCGTTTGATTTCCCAGCGAAAGCGGAACTAATCTCGTAGTTGCCAGCGGTTCATAGATGAAACGGTGACTTTCGTTGCGATCCAGCATATTACTCCAGAGAGTCGGCGCTTGCGTTTCTTCGCTGTAATAACGATATTGCGTATCCGTTTTCGGGAAATGCGTCGTTACGGGATTGTGATAGGTGTAGCCTTGATCCGTTTTGTTATACCAAATCGCCAATCCTTGCCCGGCATTCAAGAGAATATCCGGATTATTAAAACGTCCCGTCCAAGTAGTTACTGCTGTTTTTAATGTTTGCGGGTTCGGCACGTTGAAGAACATGGGTTCGTAAAGGCGATCGTCCAACCATGGATTAGGCTGTGTGATGTAATAGTCGCCGGTGTACATGTTTTTTAATGACGGAGCGATCATGTAATATTGGTGTGTATTCAGCGTAAGATCCAC
>JAISKG010000093.1 GCA_031261015.1 Dysgonamonadaceae bacterium
ATTTGTACATTATAGGTGTGCATCCCGATTATCAAAATAAAGGAGTTAACGCTTTGATATTCTATGATTTAATTCCGGTATTAAACGAATTGGGATTTAAGGAAGCGGAAAGTAACCCGGAATTGGAACTGAACACCAAAGTGCAATCGCAATGGGAATATTTTGAAACGGAACATATCAAAACAAGGAGAGCATTTATCAAACATTTATGAATCAGGAAGTAAACAATCAGGAAGTAAAATATACCGAAGATAATATCGTCAAGCTCGACTGGTGGGAGCATATCCGCCTGCGGCCGGGAATGTACATCGGCAAGTTGGGCGACGGCACTTATGCCGACGATGGTATTTATGTGTTGTTGAAAGAAGTTTTAGACAACTCCATCGACGAATATATGATGGGTTATGGAAAAACGATCGATATTACGATTGATGCCGGAGTAGTCACTGTGCGCGATTACGGCCGCGGCATTCCGTTGGGAAAAGTTGTGGATGTTTCCTCGCAAATGAATACTGGCGGAAAATACGATTCCAAAGCTTTCAAGAAATCGGTCGGCATGAACGGAGTCGGTATTAAGGCGGTGAATGCGCTTTCGTCGTACATGCTGGTGCAGAGTTTCCGCGACGGCGAAACAAAAAGCGTGGAGTACAGTCGCGCTAAAATCACAGAAAATCCGCCATTGCAAAAAACCGGAGAAGCCAACGGAACATTAATCAATTTTATTCCTGACGACACGATTTTCACCGGCTATCAATTTAAGGACGAATACATAGAAACTTTACTGAAAAACTATGTTTTCCTCAATGCCGGACTGACGATTCATTACAACGGCAAAAAGTTTTTCTCGAAAAACGGTTTGATCGATCTGTTGAACGAAAACATGACTTCCGACGCTCTGTATCCGATCATTCATTTGGAAGGGGCTGATATTGAAGTTGCTATCACTCATGTCAATCAATACGGCGAGGAATATTATTCGTTCGTCAACGGGCAATACACCACGCAAGGCGGAACGCATTTGTCGGCTTTTCGCGAATCGGTTTCCCGCGTGATTAAGGAATATTACAACAAAAATTTTGAATATTCCGATATACGTATGGGAATCATGGCTGCCATTGCAATTAAAGTGGAGGAGCCGGTATTCGAATCGCAAACGAAAACCAAATTAGGTTCCAAAGATATAGGACCGGATGGTCCGACGGTAGTTAAATTTATCGGCGATTTCGTTAAAAAGGAATTGGATAACTATTTACATATCAATGCCGAAACTTCCGAACTCTTGCTGAAAAAAATTACCGAATCCGAGAAAGAACGCAAAGCCATTGCCGGCGTGACCAAATTGGCTAAGGAACGGGCGAAAAAAGCCAATCTGCACAACCGTAAATTGCGTGATTGCCGTTTGCATTATACTGATAACAAAGGAGGAAACCTGGATGAAACTTGTATTTTCATTACTGAGGGCGATTCGGCCAGCGGCTCGATTACCCAAAGTCGCGACCCAAATTACCAAGCGGTTTTCAGTTTGCGCGGTAAACCATTGAATAGCTTTGGATTAACAAAAAAAATCGTCTATGAAAACGAAGAGTTCAATTTGCTGCAAGCTGCTTTGGACATCGAAGACGGTTTGGAAGGCCTGCGCTACAACAAGGTGATTATCGCCACCGACGCCGACGTGGACGGCATGCACATCCGCTTGTTGATCATCACGTTTTTCCTGCAATTTTTTCCCGATTTAATTAAGAATAATCACGTATTTATTCTGCAAACGCCTCTTTTCCGGGTACGAAATAAAAAAGAAACTATTTATTGCTATTCCGAAGAAGAACGCTTGAAAGCCATCGAAAAATTAGGCGCAAATCCCGAAATTACACGATTCAAAGGTCTGGGAGAAATTTCTCCATCCGAATTTAAGCATTTCATCGGCAAAGATTTACGGCTTGATCCGGTGACTTTGAAGAAATCTGATGCTGTGAAAGAAATGTTGGAATTTTACATGGGAAAAAATACGATGGAACGGCAAAATTTTATTATCGACCACTTAATTATAGAAGAAGATTTATGAAAAAAACAGCCCTCTTTCCGGGAACGTTCGATCCGTTTACCATTGGCCATTATTCATTGGTACAAAGAGGATTAGAATTATTCGATGAAATCATTATCGCGATCGGAGTTAATTCGAATAAAAAAACGTATTTCTCTGTGGAAGATCGCATAGAGACGATTTCGCAACTTTTTCGCCATAATCCTCAAATTAAGGTGTTGAGTTACAGCAATCTGACTGTGGATTTTGCGAAGGAAGCCGGAGCCGATTTTATTTTAAGAGGCATTCGTACGGTGAACGATTTCGAATACGAAAAAAATATTGCCGATGTCAATCGTAAAATATCCGGAATCGAAACGGTGGTGTTATTTACCGAACCGGAACATACACATATCAGTGCGTCGATAGTGAGGGAGTTACTTTCGTTTGGAAAAGATGTATCGGCTTTTCTGCCGAATATTGAATGAAAAGTTGTAACTTCGCACCGTTTTTACAAAAAATAAAATGATGAAAATGAAACATTTCGCTTTAATCGGTTTTTTATCCATAGGTTTGTGGGCTTGTTCGTTCGGACAGAACAATTTAGATCCGTCGATCCGGAAAGTCAACATGGCTTTGTTGGCTGTGGAAAATCTCTACGTTGACACGCTCAACAAGGATAAATTGGCCGAAGACGCCATCATCGCTTTGCTCGCGAAACTGGATCCGCACTCCACTTATATGACAGCGGCGGAAGTCAAGGAAATGAACGAGCCGCTTCAAGGTAATTTTGAAGGCATTGGCGTTCAATTCAATATGTTGACCGATACTTTATATATTGTACAAGTAATTCCGGGCGGTCCTTCCGAAAAAGTCGGAATCATGGCCGGCGACCGGATTATTTATGTGAATGACAGTTTGATAGCCGGCGTGAACATGAAAAACAACGATATTATGTCGCGTTTGCGCGGCCAGAAAGGAACGGTCGTGAACGTCAAAATCAAACGCGGAGATAATCCTAAATTATTGCCGTTCAAAATCATACGCGGAACGATTCCCATTTATAGTCTGGATGCTTCTTACATGATCAACAACGAAACCGGATACATCAAGTTAAACCGTTTTGCAGCTACGACTTACGACGAATTTATGAAAGCCGTCCGTGAATTGCAAGCCAAGGGAATGAAAGATTTAATCCTTGATTTACAAGGCAATGGCGGCGGATATTTGAACACGGCCATCGACATCACTAACGAATTTTTGAAGCAAGGCAACTTGATCGTTTATACCGAAGGCGCGCACCAGCGGCGGAAAGATGCCGTGGCATCCTACAAAGGCTCAATTGAAAAAGGAAAAGTCATCGTGTTGATCGACGAATCGTCGGCTTCGGCCAGCGAAATTGTGACAGGCGCCTTGCAAGATTGGGATCGCGCTGTGATTGTCGGCCGTCGCTCGTTTGGTAAAGGATTGGTACAAAGTCCAGTACCTTTTCCCGACGGTTCTATGATGCGCTTGACAACGGCTCGTTATTACACGCCCACCGGACGATCTATTCAAAAACCTTACGAAAAAGGCAATGCCGATTCGTACAACATGGAAGTGATCACGCGCTACAACAAAGGCGAGATGATCAGCGCCGACAGCATTCATTTTCCCGACTCGTTGAAATATAGCACCTTAGTGAATCACCGGATTGTTTACGGCGGCGGCGGTATCATGCCCGATTATTTTGTTCCGCTGGATACCACACGTTTCACTGATTTGCACCGGATGCTGATTGCTTCGGGCACCATCAACAAGTTAGTTATGAACACGATCGATAAAAACCGGACGAATTATCTGAAAGAATATAAAACGTTTGAGGCTTATAAACAAAACTTTACGGTCAGTGATGTCATGATTGATAATTTGATGCGCCTTTACCGGGAAGAAAAAAGCAAAAATCCGAAAGAATTTGCCGAAGGCGTATTTTCTTCGGAAACGGCGGCTAAAGAAAGCGAGCAACTGGCAAAATCCAAATCACTCATTAAATTGCAAATCAAAGCATTAATTGCTCGCGATCTTTGGAATATGACGGAATATTTTCGGATTATCAACGAGGATAATGAATCACTCCGCAAGGCGGTAGAAATTATCAACCGGCCTGCGGAGTATAATAAGTTGTTGGGAGTGAAGCAATAACTACCAGATAAACGTAATATTTGGAAAATCCTTCTCCGTCTGCGCTCTTTTTGCCGCCGACCAGTTCAGGCCTTCTATTCTGACGTATTTCAATGCAGGCATTTCCGCGAAAAACTCCGGAATTTTTTGCAGATAATGATTACCGGATAAATTCAAGCAGCGAAGGTTTGTCAATTTTTTAAAGCTTTCGTAGAATTTACCTACACGGTTGAAACTCAAGTCCAAACATTGCAGGTTGGTGAATTGGCTCAAGGCGTCGGGAGCTTCCGTCAGCTTGGGCGTTTGCAGCGACAAATCCAAGATCGTCAAATCGGGATTGTCCAGCGCATCTTCCATTGTGTTGACGACAAACCAGGCATCCTCGCCTTCTTGCG
The DNA here is from genome assembly GCA_031261015.1 of Dysgonamonadaceae bacterium. Lineage (GTDB taxonomy): Bacteria > Bacteroidota > Bacteroidia > Bacteroidales > Azobacteroidaceae > Azobacteroides. Next base: position 4,576 of record JAISKG010000093.1, read on the forward strand.
GGCAACATAAATCATCGTAGTTCTGTGCGTTGACAGCAAAGCCAAGCATCGACAGGCAGATTAATACAAAGTACTTTTTCATTTTGATTTGTTTTTAGTTCATACTAAATTTCGATTTCGTTTAAGGTGATAAAGATACGCGATTTTTTCAATTCTTAAAAATAAATTAAAGAATATTTGGTTCCGAAGCGGCGGAAAATCCTTACCTTTGCGTTCTCTTAACGGAAAAAACGCATACATGGAACAACTCAAGCACGAATGTGGCGTCGCATTAGTTCGCTTATTGAAGCCGATGGAGTACTACGAAGAAAAGTACGGCACGCGGCAATACGGTCTGAACAAACTCTATCTCTTAATGGAAAAACAGCACAACCGCGGGCAGGAAGGCGCGGGAATCGGTTGTGTAAGTTTGCATGCGCAGCCGGGCACGGAATATATTTTCCGCGAAAGGGCGACCGGCAGCGGTGCGATTCAGCAAGTCTTTGATCAAGCGTACAATGAGATGAAAAATATGCCATCACAAACGCCGCTCGGCAACATTCCTTTTTGCGGTGAAGTGTATATGGGGCATTTGCGTTACAGCACGACCGGCCGTTCGGGTTTGGCTTATATTCATCCTTTTTTACGGAGAAATAATTGGCGCTCAAGGAGTTTGATGCTCTGCGGTAATTTCAATATGACCAATGTCGATGAAATTTTCGAGCAACTGATCGATCAGGGGCAACATCCTCGCTTGTATTCCGATACTTTGATGATTCTGGAAATGATGGGCAATTATCTCGATCGCGAAGTGCAACACCTGTACGAAGAATATAAACCGGTGATAAGCGACGGGCAGGAACGCAACCGGAAAATTGCGGAAAACGTGGATCTGGCGCGCGTGCTCCGGCGTTCTTCCGAAGTGTGGGACGGCGGTTACGTAATCTGCGGAGTCACAGGTAATACCGATATGTTTGCTTTTCGCGATCCGCAAGGCATTCGTCCGGCCTTTTATTATTCCGACGATGAAATTGCGATTGTCGCTTCGGAACGTCCTGTGATTCAAACAGCTATGGATGTGCGCGTGGAAGATGTACACGAATTGCAACCCGGCCAGGCGTTTATCGTCAAACAAAATGGAACGATTGATTTAGAGCAAATTATCGAGCCACGTAACGTGAAGCCCTGTTCGTTTGAACGGATTTATTTTTCGCGCGGTTCGGACAAAGATATTTATCAGGAACGAAAAAAATTAGGTAAACTCTTGTTGCATCCGATTTTACAAGCGATTAACCACGATTTGGAAAATACGGTTTTCTCCTTTATTCCGAATACGGCTGAAGTCGCTTTTTATGGAATGATGGATAGCTTCGAGCGTTACCTCGACGATCAAAAGAAGCAATTGATCAAAAAACAATTGAATCAATTGTCTGAAAATGAATTGGAACGAATCCTTTCAATGAAAATCCGTCAGGAAAAAGTAGCGTTGAAAGATATTAAGCTGCGTACCTTTATTTCCGAAGGCGGAAGCCGTAATGATTTGGCGGCGCATGTG
>JAISKG010000186.1 GCA_031261015.1 Dysgonamonadaceae bacterium
TATCAAGTGCCATATCGAAAGTTGCACCGTTTTTGTAAATATGATCTTCTTTAGGCATATCCAACAATGGTTACAGATAAGCACTCAATCGGAAATAGCCGATATTGATAAGATAACTAATTGTGCGTTGCTCATCGGCAATAATCAAACCTCTCTTTTTCAATAGAGGTATTAAATCCTGTGGAAGTGTGCAGACTTTGGAATAATTGACTTTCATACTGTTTAAAATAAAACGACCCGCGTATTTGAGCATTGTAAAGAGGCTTCGCGGGTACTGGTGGCACAAAAGTACAACAATATTTTTATAGTACAAAATATTACCGATAACTATTTCCCCGCGTTGGGCGTAACGCACAAATAATGAATGCCTTAAGTTCGGCGGAAGTTCCGCTTCCATCGTTCTAAAAGCCGGCTTCCAGCCGGCGCAAAGCCGCACACAATCATAAAAAGCGCCAAAAAGTTGCTTATTGAAATGGAATGATTTATCTTTGGACAAGCATTATAAGGCATAAAAATTGCAAACTAAATGGAGCTTAATCGGCTGTTGTACAAGGAAAAGAGTAATTTTGCAAAACGTTGTAGCTGTATGAATTTTAATAGAAATAATTGAATAAGGTTTATGGATCGTAATTGCTATTCTGTTGCTACGAAGGTTGTTTCATTGCCGATAAGGTCGCAAATAAGGTATTACAAAACCTTATTTTCACCTTATTTTATAAACGAAACTACCTCAGTAGCTTATAGATATGATTCCTTGTTTTCAACCTTATATGAAGAGTCTGCGTACCGAATGGTACGCACGGTGGTGCGAGAGGTCAGAACGGGAAATAATCCCATTCCTCCTACTCGATTGCTTACAAAAATTATTAATCACTAAACTTCGCCGTCAAAAACTGTCTGTTCAAGCGAGCGATATTACTGATAGACACACCTTTCGGACATTCCATTTCGCAAGCGCGCGTGTTGGTGCAATTGCCGAAACCTAATTCGTCCATCTTGGCAACCATCGCTTTAGCCCGCGCTTTCGCTTCAATTTTTCCTTGCGGCAACAAAGCTAACTGGCTCACTTTAGCCGAAACAAACAGCATGGCCGATCCATTTTTACAGGTAGCGACACAAGCTCCGCAACCAATGCAAGAAGCCGAATCCATCGCTTCATCGGCATCAATTTTGGAAATAGGAATTGCGTTTGCATCGGGAACACCGCCGGTATTTACTGAAGTATAACCACCTGCTTGGATGATTTTGTCAAAGGCTTGACGATCGACCATCAAGTCGCGAATGACAGGAAATGCTGCCGAACGCCACGGCTCTACGGTAATCGTTTCGCCGTCTTTGAAATGGCGCATGTGCAATTGGCAAGTAGTAATCAAATTGTCGGGTCCGTGCGGATGTCCGTTCACGTACAGCGAACACATACCGCAAATACCTTCGCGACAGTCATTGTCGAATGCGATAGGCTCTTTGCCTTCGCTCACTATTTGCTCGTTCAAAATGTCCAACATTTCCAAGAAGGAGGTATCGCCGGAAATGCCGTTCAATTTATGGGATTCAAAACCACCTTTGGCTTTCGGTCCTTTTTGACGCCAAACTTTTACTGTGATATTTATTATTTTTTCCATATTTTTATTGAGTAAACAAGTGTTTAGTAAACGAGTAAACGAGAAATCGAATACTGTTTATTATCACTCTAAGTTAATTAATTAATTGTCCATTATTTTTAGTTTTAATTAAGGAAACGAGCATCTTTCTCACTTCGTCATTCAGATTCATCACTTCCATATAGTTGGCTTCTTGTATAAATTCCAACTCGTATGCAATAATCAATTGAGTTTCTAATTCGGAAGAAGAACCTAACGCAATAAACAAAAAACGAACTAATTCTTTATAAGAACATCGACCATGACCTTCTGCAATATTAGATGGAATAGACACAGCTGCTCTTCTCATTTGAGAAACCAAACCGTATATTTCATCTTTCGGAAAGTTTTTTGTCTGTTGATAAATCAATTTCACTAAATGCATTGATTTCTTCCAAACAATTAAATCCTTGTGTGTCATACTCTCGTTTACTTACTACTCGTTTACTTGTTTACTCGTTTACTTACTACTCGTTTCCTAAACCTACGATTTATAATTTCTTTGTGCACGAACGGTAAACTCATATACCAACGGTTCTTTGACTAATTCCGGTGTTTTGTTATCACCTTCATATTGCCAGCAGGATGCGTAAGCGTAATGCTCATCATCACGCAAAGCCTCGCCTTCCGGTGTTTGATATTCTTCGCGGAAGTGTCCACCGCAAGATTCGTTGCGATTCAAACCATCCAAAGCCATCAATTCGCCAATTTCGATAAAGTCTGCTACACGCAAGGCTTTTTCCAATTCCACGTTCAAATTATTGGGTTCGCCCGGAATAAATACGTTAGACCAAAATTCTTTTTTCAAGGCTTTCAATTTTGTCAAAGCTGTTTCTAAAGATTCTTTGGTACGTGCCATGCCGACATAGTCCCACATAATGTGTCCCAATTCTTTGTGAAGCGAATCCACCGAACGTTTGCCCTTGATGCTCATCAAAGTAGCAATGCGATTTTCTACCGCTTTTTCTGCTTCCGCAAATTCAGGTAAATCCACGCTGAAACGAGGAACACTGATTTGGTCAGCCAAATAATTTTGAATAGTATATGGAAGAACGAAATAACCGTCAGCCAAACCTTGCATCAAAGCTGATGCCCCTAAACGGTTAGCTCCGTGGTCAGAGAAGTTAGCCTCGCCAATAGCGAAACAGCCCTGAATCGTTGTTTGCAATTCATAATCAACCCACAAACCACCCATTGTATAGTGAATAGCAGGAAAAATCATCATCGGCGTTTCGTATGGATTTTGAGCAGTAATTTTTTCGTACATTTGAAACAAGTTACCATAACGAGCTTCTACTGTTTTCAATCCCAAACGGGCAATAGCAGAGGAGAAATCCAAATAAACGGCAAGACCTGTATTATTTACACCAAAACCGGCATCGCAACGTTCTTTTGCAGCACGCGACGCCACATCACGCGGAACCAAGTTGCCAAAAGCCGGATAACGACGTTCCAAATAATAATCGCGGTCTTCTTCAGCAATTTGTGTCGGTTTTAATTTGCCTTCGCGAATGGCTTGGGCATCTTCAATCTTTTTCGGCACCCAAATACGTCCGTCATTACGAAGTGATTCGGACATCAATGTGAGTTTCGACTGAAATTCGCCGTGCACCGGAATACAAGTCGGGTGAATTTGGGCAAACGCCGGATTAGCAAACAAAGCGCCTTTGCGGTAGCATTGCATGGCCGCCGAACCGTTGGAGTTCATCGCATTGGTGGAAAGGAAAAAGGTGTTTCCGTAACCGCCTGAGCCGATAACTACCGCGTGGGCAGAAAATCTTTCCACTTTTCCGGTAACCAAATTGCGAGCAATAATGCCTCTTGCGCGACCGTCAATAATCACTAAATCCAACATTTCGTAACGGGTGTACAGTTTCACGCTACCTTTATGCACCTGCCGGCTCAAAGCCGAATAAGCGCCCAGCAGTAATTGTTGTCCGGTTTGACCTTTCGCATAAAAAGTACGGGAAACCTGCGCACCGCCGAAGGAACGGTTGTCCAGCAGACCACCGTATTCGCGGGCAAAAGGAACGCCTTGCGCCACACATTGGTCGATAATACTGTTGGAAACTTCCGCCAACCGATAAACATTAGCTTCACGGGCGCGATAATCGCCACCTTTGATCGTATCGTAAAACAAGCGATAAACCGAGTCGCCGTCGTTTTGATAATTTTTTGCGGCATTGATACCTCCTTGAGCGGCAATCGAATGCGCCCGGCGAGGCGAATCCTGAATACAGAAATTCAGAACATTGAATCCCAATTCTCCTAAGGAAGCAGCTGCCGAAGCGCCTGCTAATCCCGTTCCCACAACAATAATATCTAATCGACGTTTGTTTGCGGGATTCACCAATTTTTGGTGATCTTTATAATTAGTCCACTTTTCGGCTAAGGGGCCTTGTGGAATTTTTGCTTCTAATTTTGTCATAATCTTTTATTTTTTCTTTTAAGACTTAAAGTCTTTAATTGAACAATGATTTAATGGTAAAAAACACCGGCACCACAGCAAACGCGACCATAATAATTGTAGCCACCACATTAGAAATAAATTTCAGCCGGGGATACCAAGTGCGGCCATTCCAACCTAAAGTTTGGAACGCGCTCCACACTCCGTGCGTGAGGTGAAACCAGATCGCTGCTAACCACAACAGATAAATCAGCGAATAAATCGGTTGTGAGAATAAGTCGATCACCAATCCCGAACCGGCCGATACAGCTCCTTTCAAGTGAAGCAACTCTTTGAATTGCATGTTGTACCAGAAGTTCCACAAGTGGATCAGTAATCCTAAAACGATGATTAATCCCAACACATACATGTTTTTAGCCGCCCATTCGGTTTTTGTTTGGTTTGCCGAAGCATACTTAGCCGTTCCGCGCGCCTTTTGATTTTGGAGTGTCAGCCAAGTTGCGTAAGCAATGTGCACAACAAAGCCGCCGGCTAAAACCAAAGTGCCCGCAATTGCATACCAGTTGGCTCCCAGCATTTCACAAATCCAATCGTAAGCCTCGGTCGAGAAGACCAAGGTCAGATTCATAGTGGCGTGAAAAAGCAAAAATAGAATGAGGAAAATGCCTGAAATACTCATAATCAGTTTCCTACCGATCGAAGAATTAAATAGCCAATACATAAAATTTTATTTTAATATTTGTTTGTTACAGATTCTCTGAAAGTGAGCTGCAAAATTAGGTTAAAATTGCGCAATTCACAAGAGCTAAGCCAAATATTTCGCTATTTCGATTTTTGTTTGTAGTTTTGCAAAGTAATAATTCTTCTCAGGGATAAAACCATGATTATCGAAAAAACAATCCTGTCCTTTTTCCGGTTTCGCTTAGAAAGTATTGAAACATTCAGTCAATATCCGGAGAGCGTTCAGAATAAGCAACTAACGGATTTGATTCGAGCAGCTTACCGCACGGAATGGGGGCGAAAATATGATTATGCGTCGATGCGTTCGTATGCGGATTTTGCTTCGCGTGTTCCGGTACAGGACTACGAAGACATCAAAAAGGATATTCAACGGATGATGCAAGGGACGCCCGATATTTTGTGG
>JAISKG010000101.1 GCA_031261015.1 Dysgonamonadaceae bacterium
TCTTATAAGTCAGTAATAAATATTTAGGTTTTAAGTAAGGTGAAGCTCCGTTTTGGGAAAAACGGAGCTTACTAAATGAAGGAGGCTGGGGAAAGTCTAGTCCTTTTACAATTATTTTCCTGTCTTTGAAAAGCGCATAAGAAATAACTTTCAAATCGCTGTCAGAAAGTTTATCCGGAATAGTTTACTCAAAATAATTTTCTATATCATATAGATTGATCATGATCTTTAAGTTCGGTTATTCTCTCTTTATATTTGGCATTGTTTATTAAAAAACCGCGCTGTACCTAAGGCACAGCACGGTTTTTACAATTTTAAGGCAAGCCGCTTAGCTCAATTCATTAATGTGCTCTACGCTTAATCCTGTCGCTTCGGCAATGACGGCAACGTCGATGCCTTTTTGTTTCAATCTGATGGCAACATCTTCCATTTTTTGATCGGCTTTGCGTTCCGAGAAAATCCATTCGATCAATTTTTCGATCATGTCTAACATGCGATCGAAGTCTTCTTTCTTGTTCAAATCAATTTCGCAGAACGGCAATACGTCTTTCCGCATAATCAAATAATAGATACCGGCCGATATTAAAGCCATAAACATGTTGAAATCAACACCGGTGCCTTCGAAATAATCCGAATAGAAAGAGGAGAACAAGAAGGTGTTCGCTTCTCTCATCCGTGCCGATTGGCGTGTCATGTCGCTTTTTTCCTGAACTTCCCAAATCAATAATTCTTGGATAACGCGATCGGCATTTACCCGTTTTGCCGTGTTCTTCAGCAATAAAGTCAAAAATCTTTGATACTTTCCGGTTTGGAAATTACGAATGCTTTTGGCTTCGATGTGCGTCAACCAGTTTTCATACTGTTGGATAAATTCTCTCAATAAACCGTTCAAATTGCCGTATTTATTGTAGATTACGGGAGGATCGACAGTCGCTTCTTCGGCGATTGCTTTCAAGGTTAAGTTGGAGAAACCAACTTCACTAACTAACTTTTTCACCGCTTCATCGATGTTACGATCAATGACTAAATTCGTACGACGCATGCGTCTTTCTTTACTTTCGTTTTGCTCTTTCATGTTCATAAATGATTAGACTATTATTTCTTTGCGAAAGTAGTAATAACATTTGGTATATCAAAGTTTATTAATAAAAAATAACGCATATCCTTAAAAAAAGTCTATTTTACCCCTAATTCAATACGGAAAGTGGTTCCTTTTCCACTCTCCGATTTGTAAACGTAGATTTTTCCTTTCCGGTAGGATTCGATGATGCGTTTCACCAGCGATAATCCCAAACCCCAGCCGCGCTTTTTCGTGGTATAGCCGGGCTGAAACACGGTTTTGAATTTTGATTTGGGGATGCCTTTGCCGGTATCAGCAATGTCGAGAATGATTTTTTTACCTTTGATTTGGGCATTGATGCGGATTTGGCCTTGTCCGTCCATCGCATCCACGGCGTTTTTGATGAGGTTTTCGATCGTCCAACCTAAGAGCGATTCGTTCATCCACACGCAGACGGGAGTTTCGGGGAAATGAGTCGTGATGGAAACTTTCGAGGAAATGCGTCGTTGCATGTAAGCAACTGCTTGCTGGATAGTTTCCTGTAAGTCCATCGGTTCGGGTTCGGGGTTCGAGCCGATTTTGGAAAAACGTTCGGCGATGATGCTCAAACGTTGCACGTCTTTATCCATTTCGTCCAAAAGTTGAGGATCCATGTCCTTGGTTTTCAAGTATTCCACCCAAGCCATGAGCGACGAAATCGGCGTGCCCAACTGATGTGCCGTTTCTTTGGATAAACCGACCCAGACTTTGTTTTGCTCGGCTTTTTGTGTGCCGGTCAAGGCTAAAAACGACACGATGACGAAGATAGCCATCACGCCTAACTGTATGAAGGGGAATAATTGTAACTGTTTCAATACGGTAGAATCGTCGTAGTAAACGTATTGCACCCAATTTTCGTCGGCGCTGATCGGGATAACAATCGGAATCGGTTTGTGTTGATTCTTAAATGATTTGATCTTTTTTTGGAGAAAGGCTTGATCATCGCTTTTCGGCAAACGGATATTCCGCGATTCGATTACTTGGCCGGCATCATCCGTCAGGATAATCGGAATGGTTGTGTTTCCTTGTATTAATTTAGTTAACAGTTCGTTATAATTATTGAATACATCCGGATTAGTCGTTTCCAATAGAGCTTCCGAAAATAATAACTTTGTAGCTCCCGCCCAATTCTCGATCTTTTTCCGTTCTTCTTCCTGTAATTTATCGACCAACACATTCGTAAACCATACCGAACCGATCGCAATGATCATGGCGGTCAACAGAAAGGCGTACTTGAATGTTTTTTTCGATTCGTAAGCGCTCGGCATTTATTTTAATTCTACTACCACCGGACTATGATCGGAAAAAACGATTTCCTGCAAGATGGCGGCATGTTGTAATTCTTCTTTTAAACTTTCGGTAACGAGATGATAATCAATGCGCCAGCCCAAGTTTTTTTGTCGCGCGCCGGCACGAAAACTCCACCAACTGTATTGGTTCGGCTCTTGATTGAATACCCGGAACGAATCGATCATTCCCAGCGCAATGAACCGGTCGAACCATTCCCGCTCTTCCGGCAAAAATCCGGAAGCTTTCTGATGCCGTTCGGGATGATTGATGTCAATGGGTTTGTGACAAATATTGTAATCGCCGCAGATCACCAAGTTTGGGCGTTCTCTGCGCAATCGTATAATATATTGAGTAAACAATTCCAAAAACTCCATTTTCAACGTTTGCCGCGCATCACCCATCGTTCCCGAAGGAATATATACGCAAACAACTGTGAGATCGCCGAAATCGGCGCGAACCAAGCGGCCTTCGTTATCGAAAAACTCGTTACCGATGCCCGTCGAAGTATAATCGGGTTTGATTTTGCTGAAAACGCCTACGCCACTGTATCCTTTTTTGACGGCGGGATGAAGCGCGATATAATTGTATCCCAGACTGTTGAAAGTCATTGCATCAATCTGGTCCGGCTGCGCTTTGATTTCCTGCGCGCAGAAAATAGTAGGATTTTCTTTTTCGAGCCATTCAAAAAGGCCTTTGCCGATGGCCGAGCGGATGCCGTTTAAGTTATAAGATATGATTTTCATTGACTTCTCTTGTTTTTGAATGATGTTACAAAGGTACTAATTTTTTGTATAATCTGCTAAAATTCCATGTCGGTTTCATTGTATTCCGGTTTTTTCCTCAATTTTACATACCATATTATTTTATTATCCGGTATTTTTTTATACCTTTGCACGGTTTTTCTAAAGATAGAAATAGTTGTGGGTAAGTTTGATGTGTACAGAGTCGATTTAAAAGGCATGCATACAGATGTTCTTAAGCAGGAATATTTGTTGGATAATCAATATTTTGCCAATATCGGATCTGAAGATTTGCAAAGAGGAAAAGTCCATGCTTCGGCGACAATTACCCGCACGGCAGACGTGTTTAAGTTTGATTTCCATATTTACGGAACCGTGGTGATTCCTTGCGACCGTTGTTTAGACGATATGGATTTTCCGGTGGATATTACGCCGCATCTGATCGTAAAATTCGGAAAAGATTATTCCGAAGAAAGCGACGAAATTGTGGTTATTCCCGAAGCGGAAGGTATGATCAATTTGGCTTGGTTCCTATACGAATTTATTGCTTTGGCGATTCCAATCAAGCATGTGCACGCGCCGGGAAAATGCAACCGGCAAATGAGTTCCAAGCTGAAACAGCATACGCCCAAAGGCGACGATGATGATTCGTTTGATATGGACGACAGCGAATCTCTACTGATCACAGACGATGACGAAGCGCCGACTGATCCGCGCTGGGACATACTGAAAGAATTAAAAGACGAAAATTAATTATCTAAATAAAAAAATAAAATGGCACATCCCAAACGAAGAATTGGTAAAACCAGAAGAGACAAAAGAAGAACGCACGATAAAGCGATTGTTCCTCAATTAGCACTCGATCCGACTACCGGCGAATATCACTTGTATCACCGTGCACATTGGTACGAAGGAAAATTGTATTACAAAGGCAAAGTCATTATCGACAAAGCCAAAGAAGCGTAAATTCACATTATTAAATACGGAACTTAATGAGTAAAGTTCGTGCAGTTATTACGGGTGTAGGAGGCTATGTTCCTAATTACCGGCTGACTAATGCCGAATTGGAAAAGATGGTCGATACGTCGGACGAGTGGATTCTCCAGCGAATCGGTATTAAAGAACGAAGAATTCTGAAACCCGAAGAGGGGCGAGGTATTTCTTATCTGGCGGTAAAAGCCGTAGAAGATTTGAAACGCAAACACGATTTCGATCCTCTCTCGGTGGAAGCAGTTGTTTTCGCCACTTCTACTCCCGATTATATTCTGCCTAATTCCGCAGCCCTAACGGCCTATCGCACAGGTCTGACACGCGCATTTTGCTTCGACATAGAAGCGGCTTGCAGCGGTTTTATCTACGCTTTGGAAGTAGCCGAAGGATTTATTACTTCCGGTAAATATAAAAAAGTATTAGTGATCGCCGGTGACATACTTTCCATCCTGGCCAATTACCAAGACCGCAATACTTGTCCGATTTTTGGCGACGGTTGCGGTTGCGTCATGCTGGAGGCAACCACCGAAGAAGTGGGAATGATGGATTCGATCTTGCGTTCCGACGGAAGTATCCCGGAGCATTTGCATGTTGCCGCCGGCGGGTCATTCCGTCCGACGTCGCATGAAACAGTCGATCAACGGCAGCATTACATTTACCAGGAAGGCCGGGTCGTGTTCAAGCACGCCGTTTCCAATATGGTCAGTGTTTGCGAAGAAATTGCTAAGAGAAATAATTTAACGGGACAAGACATTGACTGGATTGTTCCTCATCAAGCCAATTTACGGATTATCGACGCTGTGGCTCAGCGTTTGGATGTTTCCCGCGAAAAAGTGATGATCAATATTGAGAAATTCGGCAATACCAGTGCCGGCACTATTCCGATTTGCTTGTGGGAATGGGAACCGCGCCTGCGCAAAGGCGACAATATTATTCTGACTGCTTTCGGCGCCGGTTTTACGTGGGGCGCAACTTATTTAAAATGGGGCTATGACCCAACATAAGTCCGGATTTGTCAATATTGTAGGAAATCCGAATGTCGGTAAGTCCACGTTGACCAACCTTTTGGTGGGCGAGAAATTGTCCATTATCACTTCCAAAGCGCAAACCACCCGTCACCGGATTATGGGTATCGTCAATACCGACGAGATGCAAATTGTTTATTCCGATACGCCGGGCGTGTTGCGGCCTAATTACAAATTGCAGGAAAACATGTTGAATTTTTCCGAATCGGCCTTGGGCGATGCGGATGTATTGGTATATGTCACCGATATGATCGAGAAAATCGACAAAAACGATTTTTTCCTGCAAAAAGTTCAGAAAACACAATCTCCTGTTTTGCTGGCTATTAACAAAATAGACCTCAGCAATCAAAAAGATTTGGAAAAAAAAGTGGCCGAATGGCAGCGGATTTTACCTCAAGCCGAAATTATTCCGATTTCAGCCACCAATCAATTCAATGTCGAATATTTACAAAAACGCATCGAAGCCTTGATTCCGGAATCTCCACCTTACTTTGAAAAAGACGCTTTGACTGATCGTCCGGCGCGTTTTTTCGTAACGGAAACCATCCGCGAAAAAATCCTGCTGTATTATCAAAAAGAAATTCCCTATTCGGTCGAAGTGATCGTGGAAACTTTTGAAGAAAAGACCGATTTGATCAGCATCCGAGCTGCAATTATTGTGGAACGAAATTCCCAAAAAGGTATTATCATCGGAGATAAAGGCATGGCAGTCAAAAAAGTAGGTTCGATGGCGCGAAAAGATATCGAACGTTTTTTTGATAAGAAAGTTTTTCTCGAATTATTTGTAAAAGTAGAGAAAGACTGGCGCAATCGAGATAATTTGTTGCGGAGTTTCGGTTACAAATTAGACCGATAATTTATATAAAAAATATATATCATTCCGTCATTGCGAACGGAGTGAAGCAATCCAGAATATAAATTTTTAATGGATTGCTTTGGGCTAACGCCCTCGCAATGACGTGTTATAATACTTTTACATCAATGAAATTATATAATTATGAGTAATATTGTTGCAATCGTCGGTCGCCCGAATGTGGGTAAATCGACCTTATTTAATCGTTTAACGCAAACCCGACAGGCCATCGTCAACGAAGAAGCCGGCACCACGCGCGATCGTCAATACGGTCGTTCGGAGTGGAACGGACAGGAATTTTCCGTCATCGACACCGGCGGTTGGGTGCTTAATTCCGAAGATGTTTTTGAAGAAGAAATCAATAAGCAAGTGCAAATCGCGATCGAAGAAGCTGATGTGATCCTGTTTCTGGTTGATGTCGCTCACGGATTGACGGATCTCGACGGGCAGATTGCCAAGATGTTGCGCAAAACAACTAAAACAGTGATTCTGGTTTCCAACAAAGCCGACACATTTGAAATGCACGCGCAAGCGGCCGAATTTTACGCTTTGGGTTTGAGCGATCCGTTCAGTATTTCTGCGATAAACGGTTCTGGTACAGGCGATTTGTTGGATTTGGTCGTTTCCAAATTCACAAAAAAAGAGGAAGAAAAGACCGAAGAATCCATCCCGCGCATTGCAGTCGTGGGTCGGCCGAACGCCGGTAAATCTTCTTTAGTCAACGCATTTATCGGCGAAGAGCGAAACATTGTGACGGAGATTGCCGGTACGACACGCGATTCAATTTACACGCTGTATGATAAATTCAGTCTGAAATTTTACTTAGTCGATACGGCTGGCATTCGGAAAAAAGGAAAGGTCAACGAAGATCTGGAATATTATTCGGTGATCCGTTCGATTCGCGCCATCGAAAATGCCGACGTCTGCGTGCTGATGGTAGATGCCACACGCGGAATCGAATCGCAGGACATGAACATTTTCTCGTTGATTCAGAAGAATAAAAAAGGGTTGGTGATTGTCGTCAATAAATGGGATTTAGTCGAGAATAAGGATCAAAACGTAGTAAAAACCTTTGAATCGGCGATCAAGGAACGTATTGCTCCGTTTACGGATGTGCCGGTTATTTTTGCTTCCGCTTTGACCAAACAACGGATTTTCAAGATTTTAGAAACGGTAAAAGAAGTTTACGATATTCGGAAAACTAAAATTTCCACTCATCAATTGAATGAAGTCTTACTTCCGATCATTGAGAAAACGCCGCCGCCAATAAATAAAGGAAAAGTAGTTAAAATCAAGTATATCACTCAATTACCGAATACGTCTATCCCCAGTTTTGTCTTTTTCTGTAATTTGCCCCAGTGGGTGAAAGAG